>DPSW01000388.1:0-8261 GCA_003527145.1 Clostridiaceae bacterium
GACCAGCGAAGAACTGGCCATAAAGCACAAGTTTATCAGCTCACCTACCATTCGGGTGGATGGCAGGGATATTCAAATGGAAGTCAGAGAGAGCAGATGCGAATCATGCGGTGAGTTGTGCGGAGATGATATAGAGTGCCGCGTCTGGGTATATAAGGGTGAAGAATATGCAGTACCACCAAAAGAGTTGATAATGGAAGGCCTCTTGAACGGTATATTTGGGAGAGAGGATATAGCAGGTGAGGATAAGGAATATACATTGCCGGAGAATTTAAAGAAATTCTATAATTCTATGAATGAAAAAAACAAAAGTGTTGTTAGAAATAGATGAGCTACAGATGGGGGTTAGTAATTTGGAGAGTAACTATAAAGAATATGCATTGTTTATGAAAGCATTAGGGGATGAGACCAGATTAAAAATATTTCATATGCTTTCCGGTGGGGAGCTTTGCGCCTGCAAAATACTTGAGGAGTTTCATATAACACAGCCTACTCTTTCCTATCATATGAAAACGCTTTGTGAGAGTGGGTTGGTAAATGGCAGGCGCGATGGAATTTGGACAAAATATTCAATCAATGAAAAGGCTTTAGAAGCATTAAAAATGCTGTTCAATGATATAGACGTAAAAACTGCTGGCTATTTTGACTGCAGTACAGAATGTTGAGGAGATGATGATTTGATTGTATTTAAGTGGCTAAATAGCCAACTGCTGAAAATGGAGTGGCTTTATAATCTAGTGACTTTTCTTGTAGAAAATATCTTCAGATTGGATGTAAATAACAGAGTAGGTGGAAGCGTTCACTTCTTCATATATGACGTCATAAAAATATTTATATTATTATCAGTATTGATCTTTGTGATTTCATATATTCAAAGTTTTTTCCCACCGGAAAGAACCAGAAAAATATTAGGCAGATTTAACGGAGTTTCTGCCAATATATTGGGAGCTTTACTTGGCACTGTCACACCCTTTTGCTCCTGTTCATCTATACCCTTGTTTATAGGATTTACAAGTGCAGGGCTGCCAATTGGTGTTACCTTCTCATTTTTAATATCTTCACCCTTGGTAGATTTGGCCTCTGTTATTTTGCTTGCCAGCATATTTAACTGGAAGATAGCTATAGCATATGTTCTTGTAGGCATTGTGCTTGCTGTTGTTGGAGGAACTATCATCAGTAAATTAAAGCTTGAAGAATATGTAGAGCCCTTTGTTTTTGGCAACAAGGTCCTTGAAGCGGAACAAGAAGATATGACTGTTAGAGATAGAATAGATTTTGCAAAAGATCAGGTTTTAGATATAATAAAAAAAGTGTGGCTTTACGTTCTGATAGGAGTTGGAATAGGCGCTGCCATACACAATTGGATACCACAAGACGTTATTTCAGCGATACTTGGAAAGGATAAGTGGTACTCAGTCTTATTAGCAACTTTTGTTGGTATACCTATGTATGCTGATATATTTGGAACATTGCCTATTGCTGAAGCTTTGGTTTTAAAGGGCGTAGGATTGGGAACAGCTCTTTCCTTTATGATGGGAGTAACAGCACTTTCCTTGCCATCCATGATTATGCTGAATAAAGTTGTTAAGATAAAGCTTTTAGCTATATTTGTGGGTATTGTTACCTTGGGCATCATTATTATTGGCTGCACTTTTAATACTTTTGGTTATTTATTAATGTGAGCCATTGGGGATGGTTCGAAACCACTGAAAAACGTTAAATAAAAATTGTAAGATATTCAATAATATTCTACAAGAATCAACATAAAACCCCCTCTGTATGATATAATGAATGTGAAGCAAACATTACAAACAAGGGGGTTTTATGATGCTTAAGAACAAGCCTAAGCAATTAAGTTTATATTCAATATTATACAATAGAATTCCTAAAAATCATATATTAAAATTAATAAATGATGCTGTGGATTTTGGTTTTATTAATAAACTACTAGAAAAGTCTTACTGCAAGTATTATGGAAGACCAGCTAAAGAACCCGAACTTATGACTAGGCTTTTAGTACTTCAGTATTTATATAATTTATCAGATGAACGGGTGATTGAAGAAGCCTCTTTGAATCTTGCATATATGTGGTTTCTTGGAATTAATCCTGAAGAAGAACTTCCTCATCCAAGTCTTTTAGCTAAATTTAGAACCATAAGACTTAAGGAAACTACCTTGGATGATATTATTCAAGAAGTAGTCAGGCAATGTATAGAAAAAGGCATCATTAAAGGAAGCAGTATCAGTATTGATGCAACACATACAGAGGCTAACACTGTAAAAAAGGTTCCTGAGAGAATCATGAAACATCTTGCTAAGAAAATATTTAAAAACATGGGAGAAGAAATTGGGACAGTACCAGATCAAATAGATACAAACATACCTAATTACAAGGAAATAGAAGATCATAATATAGCAAAGCAAACTATGAAGAACTATCTGGAAAAAACTATTGAAAATGTAGAATCAAGCGTTGATTTAACTGTTGCCCCTAAAACAGTAGAAATTATTGAGGAAGCTAAACAAATACTGAATTCTCCCAAATTCATAGAACAAAAGGGTATCAGATCATTAGTTGATAAAGATGCCAGAGTAGGGTGCAAATCTAAAACAGATAGCTTCTTCGGGTATAAAGTTGAATTTGCAATGATACCTGAAGAGAGAATAATAACGGCGGTAAATGTACAAGATGGGGCTTATGTAGATGGAACAGACTTCAAAGAGTTATATGAAAAAACAAAAAACTGTGGAGTTGAAATAAAGGAGGCATATGGGGACAAGGCATATTTTAGGAAGCCCATATTGGACTTTTTAAAAGAAGAAAAAGTAAAAGCATATATTCCGGTAAGCGAATCGGTATATAAACTAGACGATAGTAAATTTAGTTACAACAAGGATTCAGACCAATGGACATGTGAAATGGGCAATTGTACTGCCAATAAGAAAAAGAGCAAGAAAAAGGATAGAGAAAGTTACTACTATTACTTTAAAAAAGAGGATTGTAAAAACTGTCCTAAAAGGGAGGAATGTTTATACAAAGGTAAAGTAAGAAAAATACTTGAGATTACAGTAAATACAACAGCATTTTATGAATACAGCAAATTTACAAAGTTAGAAGGCTTTCTAGAAAAGTATAAAATGCGAGCAAGTCATGAATGGAAAAACGGAGAAATGAAAAGGTTCCATGGTATGGACCGTGCGAGAGGGTACGGTCTTAGAAGCATGGGAACCCAAGCAAAGCTAACGGCGCTGGTAGTAAATTTAAAGAGGATAGCAAGCATACTATCCTCTCGTTCTACTTGTTTTATTGCTATAATTGAAGAATTATGGTTACTTCCTAAAAAAGTTCAAATTGCTGGTTAAAACCTATCTAAAAACATTAATTTTTCAGTGGTTTCGGACGGTTATTTTTGCTTCTGATCATATATGCATATTCATGACGGCAGTATTATTACCTGCCCTATGTCTTTAAAATTGGCCATATACAATAGCTACAATTACCCTTTACCAACCTCTATTGGCAAATTGGTTCTCTTGAGATAAGGTATTTATTTCAATGCCTGACATAGCTTCTCCCAAATCCTCGGAAACTTCTGCCAAAACCTTAGCATCGTTAAAATGTGCTGTGGCTTTTACTATTGCTTTTGCTCTTTTTTCCGGATTACCTGATCTGAATATCCCTGAGCCAACAAATATTCCATCACAACCAAGCTGCATCATGAGGGCTGCATCAGCAGGTGTAGCAATACCGCCGGCTGCAAAATTTATAACGGGCAATTTGCCTTTTTCTGATACGTATTTTACCAAATCATAGGGAGCGCCCATTTCTTTTGCAGCTGTCATCAATTCTTCATTTGGCATTAATTGAAGTTTTCTGATATCTGACATGATTGTCCTCATATGTCTTACTGCTTCAACAACATTTCCAGTCCCTGCTTCACCTTTTGTTCGTATCATTGATGCTCCTTCTCCGATACGCCTTAGGGCTTCACCCAAGTTTCTTGCGCCGCAAACAAAAGGTGTCTTAAAACTTTTTTTGTGTATGTGATATAATTCATCAGCAGGTGTTAATACTTCGCTTTCATCAATATAATCAATGCCTAAATACTCTAATATTTGTGCTTCAACCAAATGACCGATGCGCACCTTAGCCATTACAGGAATTTTTACTGTATTCATAATTTCTTTAATCATTTTAGGGTCTGACATTCTAGATACTCCGCCTTCTTTTCTTATATCTGAAGGAACCCTTTCCAAAGCCATAACAGCTACAGCCCCCGCTTCTTCGGCAATTCTTGCTTCCTTTGCATTTGTAACATCCATTATGACTCCGCCCTTTAAAAGCTGAGCTAAGTCTTTGCTTGATTCATTAATTTTATCCATTTGTATTCTCCTCCTACATTACTTGTAATTCAATTATATTCAAAGGGTGGTATAAAACAATATTGTAATGCCACATTATGGGAGAAGGGCTCTGGTATTCCATAAGTGTATCGGTACATTATAGGATCAAAAATGTTCTTAAGCGCAGACAGCGGGGTAGTAGGGCGAAAGCTGAGGATATATTGGCTTCCCCGGGTGCCAATTCTAAAATTGAATAGCAGCCATATGTATTTCGTCCACAATCATTACAGGCGTTATCCTCTGCTCACAGTATAGATCCTTGATGCAATTTTGTATTTATTGAAACAATGTAACCTTTTTGCAGGGTGGCCTTTTATATTCATTGTGGATATGTGACAATCAAATCTTCAATAATTACAGGTATAAACGTATTGAAATTTTTATATATGGCACGGTGGGCAAGATATTTGTTAATGCTTTTGCAAACGGTATCGATATAAATAAATCCATTTTCTCGCTCTTCCGCCAACAATTGCTCTGCTCGTCTCGGATTGTAATATTTCATCATCTCAATTACACAAGCTCTCAGAATCAGTTCTTCCAGAACGGTATCCCAATCAGAATAAGCGAGGCCTGCCATCTCTTCGGAAATTGGCTCCAATAAATGCTCGCTCTTTTCAATCCATTCGGCAAAATGCTCTTCACCGGAAATAGGGATAAAGCTGTGACCAAACTCATGGGCTTCCAGTTCCGTAAAATAGTCACAATCCCAAAAGACAGGGATGCGGTCTGCTACATCATTGGGCCCCAGCAAAGAATAAATAAATCGCTGCTCGCCTTTGGCTATTGAGGGGCCAAAGCCTCCGGTGTGGAATAGGGTGACCAGCACCACATTATACTCGTCAAACTTCTGACCATAGAACTCTTCCATATAGCCAAGCAGGTTTTCTTCGGGCAAAATCGCCAGAGTATTGTTCAATATAGTTTGGTAGTAATCTATATGCTTTTTAAAGAATGATTCAAAATCGCTGGCTAAATAGAAATCTTTCAGCAGGTCGAAAAACTCCTGCAGTTTTTCTATTTCATCAAAGTAGAAGTCATTTGAGTCAAACTGTTTGATATAGCTCCGATAAGCTTCTTCATCCACCGTAAAGTCCGGTCTCATAAACAGAATCATGGCAGGCGGTTCATCGATGGCACTAAAGGCGGCATTTTCATAATACTGCACGGCCGGATGATTATCATATTTTCGAAAATGGTCGTCAATGTCCTTTTTATAATTCGTATAAAAACGGCTGATCAATCCATAACGGATATTCATATTATCCTTGCCCATGTATTGGACAATTGTCAGCAATTCCAGCTCCGGCCTTACCGACATAATGAGACCATTGCGGGTAACGGTAATAGGCTTCGGCAGCTGCGGTTCTCCGCTGGCTTGTATGCTTCCAGAAAAAAGCAGAGTAAAGCAGCAAATGGCTATTATCATTTTTTTCATTATAAAACCTCCTCGTAAATTTTTAATCTTTAAAAGTATTATATAAAACAGCAGGTTAAGAAAAGGTTAAGCTCAGAAATGTTTTGGTGTCTTAACTCAAAATTAACCATGGCACTGCTATACTATAATTATGATATTGTAAAGGATAGTCTTGACAAAGGAGGAAAGAAAATGCGGCTATTGATTATAGAAGATGAAAATGATTTGCGCACTGCTTTGCTGCGAGGATTTCGNNTGGCGGATGGAGCGGCAGACGGAGTGGAGGGGTTGGAACTGGCTCAAATAAATTCATATGATCTTATTATACTTGACTTGAACCTGCCGGGTATGGATGGTTTGGAAATATTGCAGGCCATCCGTGAAACAGATTGGCAGCAGAGAATTATCATTCTTTCAGCCCGTTCCGGCTTTACCCACCGTATTGAAGGATTGAATTTGGGTGCTAACGATTACCTGATAAAGCCCTTTGATTTTGGCGAATTGGAAGCCCGTGTGCGCAATTTGCTAAGACGGTCCTTCGTGCAGAAGGAAAGCGTACTGCAATGTGAGGGGATTTTACTGGATACGGTGAAGCGTATTGTTAGGACTGCCGCAGGTGCAGTAGTCGAACTTCCACCCAAGCAATACGCAATTTTGGAATACCTGCTTTTAAATCAAGACAGACCGGTCAGTGCCGAGGAATTGCTTGAGCATGTGTGGGCCGAGGATGATGTTTTATTTTCCGGCACTGTCAAAGTACATATAAGTTTGCTGCGGAAAAAAATGAGTGATACCGTGGGATATAATATCATTCAAAATATACGAGGGGCGGGCTATCTGCTGGGAAAGGAGAGGGATCAGGGATGAAAAGGCTTTCTTTACGCATGCGGCTGACGCTGGTTACGGTCGTAATCATAATTATTTTAGCCTTTATCTTGACCGGCAGCTCTATTTACAATGCAAGTTCCATATTCAAAGCGGCCCAATCCTCTGATAATTCCAGTACAATATATAATGTCAATTCGGCTAATGAGAGCGGTTATGCAGGCGAATATACAGATCAAGATACAATAACCATAGCTCAGGCCAGTGAAGAATTTAATGATCAGAGCATCATGCTTANNGCTTATGTGTGTCGTAATTGTGATGGGCGGCTTTTTTACTTATTTTGCCTTAGGTTATGCTCTGAGGCCTGTGCATGAATTGAGCGAAAAAATCAATAGCATAAGCGAACATGATCTCTATGTGCGCATCGATAATTTTCAAGCCGGGGATGAAATCAACCGGCTGGCGGATTCTTTCAATATGCTTTTATCACGTTTGGAAAAAGCTTTTCACATGCAAAAAAGTTTTGCTTCTGCTGCCGCACATGAATTGAAAACGCCGTTGGCTGCTATCAAAACCAGCTTGGATGTGCTGGGACTGGAAGAAAACCCTTCTTCGGAGGAATATGCCTGGACGGTACAGGTAGCAGAGAAGCAGACCGAACGAATGATCAAACTGGTAAACGACTTATTTACGATGTCTATGCAGCACGATTATAGTTTTGAAGACAATGTGGATTTGAATTTGATGCTTCAGGATATTTTATGGGATTTACAGCCGCAAATAGAAGAAAAACAGCTTACTACAAGTATAACCGACAAATTCCAACGGCTTTTGCCTGCTAATGCAGCCATGCTCTATCGCGCTCTGGCCAACTTGGTGGAAAACGCAGTCAAATACAATGTTAAGGGCGGCAGTGTTGAAATTTGCCTTGCTGCAGAGGAAAGGCACGTGTCCGTCAGGATCGCCGATAGCGGCATTGGCATCAGTCAGCAGCAGCGAGAGCGGATATTTGAGCCTTTTTATAGGGTGGATACTTCGCGTTCCCGCAAAACCGGTGGGGCCGGACTAGGTTTGGCGATTGCTAAAGATACTATAGAGCGCCACGGCGGTCAAATCGGGATTGAATCCAATGGCAACCAAGGTACAGTATTTGTGGTGCGCCTGCCTATTTAGCAAATCAATAAATATCTTTATTTATGATAAATGCAGGTATTTTTATTAGATAATAAAAGGGTATTGACAAGAAAATACACATAGTATTATAATGATAATAACAAAATGATATTATCATTATAATAAATAAAAAATGTAGGTGATGTAATGTCGGATAATGTAATAAAAAATAAACAAGGTCTTACCGAAGAGCAATTCTTAGCCACATATGATGCGAGTAAATATGAGAGGCCTTCGGTGACAGTAGATATGCTGATTTTTACAGTGACTGATGAAGAAAAGAAAAACTACAGGAAGCTTCCTGAAAAAGTCTTAAGGCTTTTAATGATTAAAAGAGGAGACCATCCATACATAGGACAATGGGCTCTGCCCGGTGGGTTTGTAAAAATGGGTGAAAGCTTGGATGAAGCTGCTATAAGGGAATTAAAAGAGGAGACCA
>DPSW01000388.1:8296-15695 GCA_003527145.1 Clostridiaceae bacterium
AGTGATGATGCGGATGATGCAAAATGGTTTACGGTTTCCTGTAAATTGTATCAAGAACAAAAGACAGTAACTGAAAAGGGATATATCCTTCAAAGACTATTCAAATTGAGTTTGTCCAGCGATGAGGATAGCCTTTCTGCAATTCTAAAGATTATAAAGACTGTCGAGGGGAAAGTAACAAGAGTGGAGAGAGAAGTAGTTGAATCAAATGGAATAGCTTTTGATCATGCAAAAATCATAGAGTATGGAATTGAAAGGCTGCGCAGCAAAATTGAGTATACGGATATAGCATTTAATCTAATGCCGGAACTATTTACTCTTACTGAGCTCCAGAAAGTATACGAGGTTATTCTTGATGCGGAGCTGTTAAAAGCAAATTTCAGAAGGAAGGTCGCCGAAATGGTGATTGAAACCAATGAATATACCAAGGATGCAGGCCATAGGCCTTCAAAATTATTCAGGTTTAATCCTAACTGGTCTAATATTTCGAAGTGAGAGGAGAAATCTATATGAGAATAATGAATAGAGATGAGTTTTTGAAAAGAAGCGGTGAGACTCTTGAAGAAATATATGCTATGCTGGCAAAACTCCCTGTTATCCGATTGAAAGATTTACAGGGGAAACAAACAGCCATTGTAATAATTGATATGGTAAATGGCTTTGCCAGGGAAGGGGCGTTAAGGAGCCCGAGAGTGGAAGGCTTGATCCCGGAAATAGCAGGATTGTTAAAGGCTTGCAACGAATTGCAGGTTGCAAAGCTTGCATTTGCAGACTGCCATACAAAAGCTTCGCCGGAATTTGATGCTTATCCGGCACATTGCATGATAGGAACCAGCGAAGGGGAAATCGTTGATGAGCTCAAGGAAATCGGAGGTTATACCCTTATCCCTAAAAATTCTACAAACGGTTTTCTTGAAGAAGAATTTCAGAAATGGCTTAAGGAAAATGAACATATAAATACCTTCATAGTTACCGGCGACTGCACAGATATTTGTATACAGCAATTTGCGATAACATTAAAGACCTGGTTCAATATGCAGAACAAAAAAGCAAGAGTGATCATTCCTGTAAATGCGGTTGAAACTTATGATTTCGGCTTGCATAACGGTGACCTGATGAATGTATCGGCCCTATACAATATGATGATCAATGGAATAGAAGTGGTTAAGGGAGTGAAATAAATGGATAGGATGAATTTGGCCATGCTGACGGATTTTTATGAATTGACCATGGCAAATGGATATTTTCAGAATGGCTTAAAAGATAAAATTGCATATTTTGATATGTTTTTCAGAAAGGTTCCCGATAATGGAGGTTTTGCGATAATGGCTGGAGTTGAGCAGCTTATACAGTATCTGAAAGACCTAAGATTTGATGATGAGGATATCGAATACCTAAGGAGTAAAAATCTGTTCAGTGAAGAATTCTTGCGATATCTTAAAGCTTTTAGATTAAGCTGTGATGTCTGGGCTATACCTGAGGGCACTCCGATATTTCCCAATGAGCCTGTAGTAACAGTCAGAGGACCTGTTATAGAAGCTCAATTTATTGAAACAATGATTCTATTGACAATAAATCATCAAAGCCTGATAGCTACAAAATCAAATCGCATCGTCAGGGCTGCCCAAGGAAGGGATGTCATGGAGTTTGGCTCAAGAAGAGCTCAAGGCTATGATGGGGCTATATACGGTGCAAGGGCTGCATACATAGGCGGGTGCGTTGGCACTGCATGTACGATCGCAGAGAAAGAATTTGGTATTCCGGCTATGGGTACGATGGCGCATAGTTGGATTCAGATATTTTCAAATGAATTAGAGGCGTTCCGTGCTTATGCAAGAACATATCCTGATAATTGCACACTTCTTGTAGATACCTATAATGTATTGAAATCCGGTGTTCCCAATGCAATAAAAGTATTTAACGAGGAAATACTTCCGAGAGGTTTCAGGCCTAAGGGGATCAGGATCGATAGCGGGCATATCACATATCTTT
This sequence comes from Clostridiaceae bacterium, assembly GCA_003527145.1. Lineage (GTDB taxonomy): Bacteria > Bacillota > Clostridia > Lutisporales > Lutisporaceae > Lutispora. The sequence goes on from DPSW01000388.1 coordinate 10,289, forward strand.
CGAAAGAGGCCAGGAAGATGCTGGATGAAGCCGGGTTTCAGGATTGCAGAATCGTTGCGTCGAATTCACTGGATGAATTTATTATCAGGGATATACTTATACAAGGCGCACAGGTGGATTTGTTCGGTGTCGGGGAGCGCCTGATCACTTCCAAGTCAGATCCTGTGTTCGGCGGGGTTTACAAGCTGGTAGCAGTTGNNCTAAAATAAAGCTTAGTGAAAATGTAGAGAAAATAACCAATCCGGGATTTAAACAAATCTGGAGGCTTTTTGACAAGGGAAGCGGAAAAGCAATTGCAGATGTGCTTACAAAGAATGATGAGACTATAGATGAAAGTGAGCCTTATGAACTCTTTGACCCTGAATNNAATCAGGATTTTCGATAAGGGCACTTGTGTATATGCAAGTCCAAAGTTAGGGGAAATAAAGAGTTATTGCAAAGAGCAAATCGATACATTGTGGGATGCGGTAAAAAGATTTGAAAACCCGCATAAATACTATGTCGATTTGTCAAAGCCATTGTGGGATATAAGAGAAAGGTTACTGCAAGAGTGTTCGGCAAAATAGAACGTAGGAAATGGAGTGAGCTTAGGGAGAATGCTTATACAAAGTTTGAAAAAGTAGAAAATTTTACATTGATGTGTTATAATAACTTACTAAAACCAATTAAGTTTCCGGCATTAATGTGCACTTATGAACAGAACAAAAATATCGTGTATAAAAAGTATAAAATAATAATTACCGTGGTATAAAGGAGCATTGAATATGTCTGATTATGTTCTTACTTGTTGTTCTACAGCAGATATGCCATATGAGTACTTTCAAAAAAGGAATATCCCATTTGTTTGTTTTCATTACAATATAGATGGGAAGGAATATTTGGATGATTTGGGACAAACCATGTCTTTTGAAGAATTTTATGGTAAAATTGCGGCAGGAGCGATGCCAACTACATCCCAGGTGAACGTGGAGCAGTTTATTAGATTTTTTGAACCGTATTTAAAGGATGGCAAAGAAATCTTACACATTTCTCTTTCCACGGGTTTGTCCGGAGCTTACAATTCAGCTTGTGTAGCGAGGGAGGAGCTTTTAGAAAAGTATCCGGATCGGAGTATCCTGATTGTGGATTCGCTGGGTGCATCATCGGGTTATGGACTGCTTACCGATGCGGCTGCTGACATGAGGGACAATGGTGCAACACTTGAAGAGGTGTACGCTTGGGTAGAGGAAAATAAACTGAATGTGCATCATTGGTTTTTTTCCACCGACCTTTCACATTATAAACGCGGCGGCCGTATATCAGCTGCATCTGCAATTGCGGGAACTTTGCTGAACATATGTCCGCTGTTAAATATGAGTTATGACGGAAAACTAATTCCTCGCATGAAGATTCGCGGCAAAAAGCACGTCATCGCCCAGATTGTGAACATGATGGAAGTGCATGCGCAAAATGGTACCGAATACTCTGGCAAGTGCTTTATATCCAATTCAGCATGCTATGACGATGCACGCAAGGTGGCGGACCTGGTCGAGAAAAAATTTCCCCGCCTCAACGGCCCGGTCATAATCAACAGTGTGGGCACCGTAATCGGTGCACATACAGGACCTGGGACTGTTGCACTTTTCTTTTTCGGTGACAAGCGCAAGGATTGATCTTTCTTTCAGAAAATTCTATATGTTTTTGTTTATAGAGACTTGGGGGCATGACCCCAAGTTTTTTTAAGTTTACAATTTATATAAATCTATACTAGATTAAATGCTTTTGCTGCTTTGCCTTAGCAAGAGTATTCGGCAAAATAGAACGTCGTTCATTATTGTAAAATTTTTTGGATTTTTCCGTTTACTTTTTGAGATGTACATGGTAAAGTTTAATTGAGAAAAACAAGGAGTACGACAATGGAAAATTATAAACGAGTACAATCGATTGACAGAGCGGTTTCAATTTTGAAATGCTTTTCTAAACAAAGAAAAGAAATGAAATTGTCAGAAATTGCAGATGAATTGAGTTTGAATAAGAGCACAGTTCATGGGATAATCAGCACATTAAAATATAATGGATTGATAGATCAGGATGAAGAAACGCAAAAATACAGGCTCGGACTATATCTTATGAAATTAGGAGATACAGTTGCCAGCTCAATAGATATAAGAGATATAGCCCATCCGATCATAAAAGAAGTTTCGCAGNNCTTAGTAAGTTAGATGGTGATGAACTTATATATTTGGACAAAGTAGAGTCTAACCAATCCATGAGGATTTTTACCACCATTGGCTCCAGGATGCCTGCCTATTGCACCGGCATGGGGAAGGCTATGCTTGCTTATATAGACGATGAAAAAATCAATAATTTGTTGCCTGATGCTTTGGAGCCTATGACAGAACATACCATAACTGACAAGAACGAGCTTTTGAAACGATTGGCAGATATAAGAGAAAAAGGATATGCTATGGATAATGAAGAGAATAGCATTGGCTTAAGGTGTATTGCCGCGCCAATATTTGATCATAAAGGGAATGCCAAATATGCCATAAGTGTATCCGGACCAACAGTTAGAATGACAGATAAAAGGATGAAGAATATCATCAGCATCATAAAGGATTCAGCACGAAAAATCTCATATAAGCTTGGCTATGAAGAATAATAAGGCGTTTGCCTTTATTATTATAACCACAAATGAGAACGCCGTTCAGCAATGACAAACTTCAAAACTTATATCATTGACTCAAACATAAATCACTGGTCTATCACAACTAATAAAATCCAAAAGGAACATGTTCATCCTGAGCTCTAAGATCTATTTTAAGGAGGAAAATATAGTGAATAATTCAAAGTTTGAGGAGATTGCATCATCTCTCAAAGAGGCAGAAAAAACTTGTATGGCAATAGATGCAGTATCGAAGTCAAATCCAGAGCTGGAAATTAAAGATGCCTATAAGATTCAATTAATCAACGTCAATAAGGAAACCTTGTCCGGGAAAAAAGTAACAGGGAAAAAAATTGGCCTGACATCCTTAGCCATGCAAAACTTGCTTGGTGTAGACCAGCCTGATTTTGGTCATTTGCTGGACTATATGGAGGTAAAAAGCAACAAAATAGATAGAAGTACGATGCTGCAGCCGAAAGTAGAGGGTGAGATTGCATTTGTTCTAAAAGATGATATTCAAGGTCCAAATGTGACTATAGAAGATGTAATCAATGCAACCGATTATGTAGCAGCAGCTATTGAAATAGTGGATAGCAGAATCACAAACTGGAAAATCAATATTATTGATANNAAAAGGTAAACCCTAAGGATATGGATTTAAAGAAAGTAACTATGAAATTGTATAAGAATGGTGAAAAAATCAATGAAGGTGTTGGAGCTGATGTGTTAGGCGATCCGGCATATGCTGTTGCCTGGCTGGCCAATACTTTGTATGAATATGGAGTTGTTCTCAAAAAGGGAGAAGTNNGTGAAGAATATAAAGCAGTATTTTCAGAATTAGGAGATATAGCAGTAAGATTTATATGAAAAATGGGAGGCAGCTAAATTGGAGAAAGTTAAAGTCGGCATAATAGGACCTGGGAACATTGGTCTGGATTTATTATATAAAATAAAAAGAAGCCCTTATTTGGAGGCTGATTGTATAGTTAATGTCAGGCATTCAAAAGGAATTGAATATGCACAGAAGATGGGAATTGAAACATCGACTGATGGAATTCAACACATTATAAATAAAGGAGATATTAAGATTGTATTTGACTGCACGTCTGCTGCAGCTCATTTAGTCCATGCTCCTATCCTAAAAAAAAGCGGTAAGTTTGCAATTGATTTGACACCGGCTGCAGTGGGGCCTTATGTTGTTCCTTCGGTTAATTTAACACATGAGATACTGGAAGGAGACAATGTAAATTTAGTCACTTGTGCAGGACAAGCCACGGTACCGATAGTAGCGGCAATAAATAATGCAGCTGATGTCACATATGCTGAAGTGGTCTCATCGATAAGCAGTAAAAGTGCAGGATCGGGAACCAGAAAAAACATAGATGAATTTACTGTGACAACGAGGAAAGCGTTAATAGATGTTGGAGGTGCTGATGAAGCTAAGGTAATAATAATACTTAATCCCGCCGAACCTCCAATCTATATGAGAAATACGATTTATACAAGGGTAAAAAATACGGACATAAACGTAATAAGAGGAGCAATTAACGAATGTATAGAAAGAATTAAGAAATATGTGCCCGGATACAAAATATTATTAGAGCCAATCATTCAAGATGATATTGTAACGACAATGGTTCAGGTCGAGGGACTGGGGGACTACTTGCCCGTATACTCGGGCAATCTCGATATAATTAATGCAGCAGCGATAAATATAGCTGAAAACTATGCGAAAAAATTGATTGGAGGTGCTGCAAATGCCTAAAATATTTTTAACGGATACGACTCTTAGAGATGGCAGCCACACAGTGTCCCATCAATTTACACCGGATGATGTGATGAGGGTAGTGTCAGCATTGGATGATGCCGGGATAGATATGATTGAACTTGGACATGGTGACGGACTTACAGGTTCAAGTATAAACTATGGTTTTGGGAAATATGATGACTATTCCTTAGTAAGAGCAGCAGCATCAGTAATAAAAAATGCAAAGCTGACAGTTCTCTTAATACCGGGTATTGGAACGGCAGAGACGTTGGAAAAGGCAAGGGAATGCGGTGCAACAGCAGTAAGGGTAGCTACCCACGTGACAGAGGCGGATATTGCAGAGCAACATATAAAAGCTGCAAAAGATATGGGATTATTTACGGTGGGATTTTTGATGATGGCTCATATGGCAGATGTTGATAGAGTGGTAGAGGAAGGGTTAAAGATGGAATCCTATGGAGCAGATGTGGTATATGTAACCGATTCAGGCGGTGCAATGCTTCCAAAGGATGTCACAGAAAAGATTTCTGCCATGAGGCGTAATCTAAAGGTGCCGATAGGACACCATTCACATAACAACCTGGGCGTTTCTATTGCTAATAGCTTGGCAGCCATTGAAGCGGGTGCCACATATATAGATGGGTCCCTGTCGGGATTGGGGGCAGGGGCCGGCAATACATCGACAGAAACATTGGTTGCGGTATTAAACAGAATGAATATAGAGCATAATGCAGATCTTTATAAGACAATGGATGCAAGCACAAAAGCATTAATCCCCATATTAGAGGAAAAAGGGGTCAGAACTCAATTAAACCTGGATGCGATGATGATAGGCTATGCCGGAGTTTATTCAAGCTTTTTACTGCATACTAAACGTGCAGCAGAGAGATTTAATGTTGATGTAAGGGATGTTTTGGTAGAGCTTGGCAGGCGTAGAGCAGTGGGCGGCCAAGAGGATTGGATAATAGAAGTTGCATACGAGATGAGCAAGAAAA
>DPSW01000289.1 GCA_003527145.1 Clostridiaceae bacterium
CAGTATGCAAGTTTGGAAGAGCTCATTTTCATAAGACATTTAAAGGATTTGGCGCTGCTTATGGTAAATGTGCTTCCAAGAAGGAAATATACTTGGGGTATAAGCTGCACATGCTTGCAACTATAGATGGTTTCATAACTGATGCTGTAATTACTTCGGCAAACATAGATGACAGAGCAGCAGCTTGGGATTTAGCCAGTGTCTATAGTCGAATTACTATGTTTGGTGACAAAGGCTATATGGGGGATGATTTTGCTGAAGCTTCAAATGATGAAAGAGGCATTGACATCTTACCCTTAAAAAGAAAGAACAGCAAAATTCAATTTCCCGAAGTATTAAGGCAAACCATCTTTAGACTAAGGAGAAGGATTGAAACATCAGCATCCCAGCTTGCTTGCCAGCTTAACATTGAAAGAGTGCTTGCAAAGTCATACTGGGGGTTGCAGGCAAGGATTAAAACCAAGTTGTTGGCGTATAATCTTTGTTACTACATCAATAAGCTATGGGTCGTAAGGTATATTCAAGACTCAAATAGTTAGTATTTGGATAATTAATCCACATCAAATTATCTTAGTTTGGCACGGATACTATACCCTAATCAATTGGTACAATATTCGTTTCGATTAAATTAATTAGCACAAGAGGTTAAATTAAATCCTCAGAGCTAGCCTGAGCGTTCAAGAGAGCGGCATTTTGCTGCTCTTCTATTTTTAAATATTTTTTATGATAGCTTTTAGCTGCAAGATATTTGAGACTTCCCATTAGCAAACCCTCTTTACTCACTTCTTCATGATGTAATGGTGCCATTATTTTCATGCACCATCTGTATAATTACACATTTGCTTGCCATGACCAGCCTCCTATACTAATTTAAATTTGACTTTCGTGCACACCATCATAAATTAAGTATGCATGAAAGCCAAATTATTCTACATCTCTAATGCCATATATTTTATTGATCCACTCAAAAAAACGCCTTCATTTTCTCATATATTTTATCATTCATATAAAATCATTTTCCCATTCCGTGAGAATAAAAAAACCCGTGAAGCTATACAAGATTTCTCTTATATACACTCCACGGGTAAAACCAAACATTATTTTATTTGAATTAGTCCAAGCCTAATCCCTTATCCTATACAAACTTGCATCCCATATATATATTTATCAAATCCCTGAGTATAGAGGCTGCAGCGGGTGTTACTCCGGATGCTCCACCTATGATCGTCAGATCGCCTAAGGTATCAGAGGTATATCTCACTGCCTTATTCTTTCCATCCACTCCATACAAAGGATTATCAGGATTTATTTTTTCAAGCCTTACTGACATTTCCAGCTTATCTTCTTTTCTTATAGTTTTTCCCACCAGCTTATATTTTTGTCCTTTTTCAGCCGCTTCTCGAATATCGGAGACCTTTATGGAGGTGATGCCTTCCACTTCTATATCATCCAAGGTCTTCTCCTCATTCATAAGCACATTTGTCAGGATCAGAAGCTTTGTAGCAGTATCCCAGCCTTCCACATCGAGGGTGGGGTCNNATGCCTGCCTGTTGGGCCTTTTTTAAGGCTTCCTGGTATTCTGCTCCTGTGCTTTCCATCTCATTAAGGATAAAGTTAGTGGTCCCGTTTAATACACCTTCAATGGATAGGATATTTGAGCCCGCCATATCAATAATTCCCGCATTTATAGTCGGGAGTGCTCCGCCGGAGGTGCATCCTATGCCAAGCTGGACATTGTTCTTTCTGGCGATTTCCTTCAGCTTTTTATACCCAAGCAAGATTGGACCCTTATTTGAGGTTACAACATGAAAGCCATTTTCCAGAGATTTTATTATATGAGTCATTCCTGGCTCTCCTGTTTCTTTATTCGTTGGGGTCATTTCGATTACAACATCTACATCCTTATTGGCAAGCATACTATCAAATGTTATTTCCGGAGAGCCTCCGATAGGATATTTGGTTATATCTCTATTCTTTTCGGAAAAATCTGCGAGCTTTTCAATATCTATGCCCTCAGGATCATATATCCCTCCCATATAGTCAATGACATAGTTTACTTGAGGGTTTATTTCCTTCAGTTCATCCTTTTTATCTTTTAACAATCGGANNCCTCCAAATCCAATAATAGCTATTCTCATCGCTTTTCTCCTCATATCCTATCTTCCTATAATGCGCCATAGGTCTTTAAGACTTCTTCTACAACCTTCTTGTTATCTTCAGATAGCGGCAATAGCGGTCTTCTTGGATATCCGCCTCCATAGCCAAGCAAGTCAAGAGCATATTTTAAAGCCGGTACTCCAAATCTTCCTGTTACAGTGAAATTGGGCTCAAGAAGTCTCTTTTGAAGCTCCCTGGCTTCATCCATCTTTCCTTCTTTAAATAAGGAAACCAATTTGCAGCATTCATCAGGCAAGATATTGGCCAATGCCAAAGTGGCTCCCCTGGCACCTACAGCCAATGCCGGTAATAAATATCCTGCATTTCCTGCAAAAACAGCAAAGTCATCATCAGTATCTCTTACGATTTCCGATAATTGAACTATATTGCCTGAAGTATCCTTTATGCCCACTATGTTAGGATGCTTTGACAATCTCGCTACCAGGCCGGAGCTTAGATTAATGCCGGTATTTCCCGGCATATTGTATATCATGACAGGAACTTTTACTTCATCGGCTACATTTGTATAATGCTTATATAAGACCTCTTCCTTCATGCCGCCTTTGAAATAATTCGGAGGCAGTATAAGCACTGCATCTGCTCCCAAATCCGCCATCTTATTGCTTAAGCTTATAGTTCCTCTGGTAGATTCGCAGGTGCTTCCTACAATTATTTTTTTCTCCTTAGTAAAATTCTCTATCGTAAACTTCACTAATTTTAATTTTTCATCCTCTGTCAAATAAACAAACTCACCATTGGAGCCTAATACTACTATACCGTCCAAATCAGTTTTGCCCCATTTATCCAAATTGAGTTTCATTTTGCCATAATCTATTTCTTCATTTTCATCAAAGGGTGTTACTACCGGTGTGTAGATTCCTTTAAACACTGTTNNGAATTAAGAAGCTAATATTGTATAGCTTCTTAATCCTGAAGATTTGTGTTTCCTCTAAGTTCCCATATGGAATGGATTTCTTAGCTTCTGTAATGCAGCCAAAATACTTAAGCAAGCTTGATATGTTGTCTTGGGATTTGAAGCAACAGGAACATTTTCAAAGGTTATCCTATATTTCCCTGCTTTGCCCTCAACATAGATTTCATGTGTATTGTATTCTACATTGGGATCGGCAAAAATACGGATGATCGTCTTTTCAAATCCTATTCCTGCCATACTTAAGGCAGCAGCGATGTTTATATTCTGCGGGAATATCTTTACACAATCTCTTGCCGGCCCTTCATATAATAAGTATGGTTCTTTCATATTGTCTAAATCTAAGTTCATTGCATCTACATAAGGTATATTCTTCCAAGCCTCCGGAGGTTTGCGGGTTGTCATTGTAACCTTATCTACACCGAATATTACTGCAGCTTGAAGGGCGTCTAAAGAGCCGATTCCGCCTGAGGCTACATGAAGTA
>DPSW01000125.1:0-1979 GCA_003527145.1 Clostridiaceae bacterium
ATGTTTTTTAGCGCATTCCTTAAGAACCGTGACTGACGGACCATCAACAGGCTCAATGAAATCCTCCATATGGTGAAACATCTCGTCCGAAAAACCTGAACTCCAATCCTCAGGGAGAACAATCATATCCGGGCGCTTATCGGCAGCCATGGCCTCATCGATCAGTTCCCTGACATGTGAGTGGTTGTATTCAGCATCACAAAATTTTATATTAGTCTGCAGTAATGCAACATTAATCAAAGTTTATCCTCCTCTCAAAATACCAATTTTATATAGTTTATATAAAATTCAAGCCGTTTTAAGACATAGTGTATAATATTGACCTGATCAGCACATATGCAAAGGTGATGACAGTGAGCACCCACCCGTTCTTCAGCATGGCTTTTATATCCTTTGATCTTGCAAGACCCATCTGTCCGACCATATCGACTGTGGGAGTCACAAAGAAAGTAACCTGGCAGGAAACCAAAACTACCAAAGCCCAGATGCTCATATCTATATTCATGCTTTGCACTAACGGCAGAAACAGATCATGAGTCATTTTTGCCTGTGCAACACCGGCACCGGAAATGCCAAATACACCTATGAATGTGCTCACCATGAGGAAAGCAACCTCTCCGGCAAATCACCTAAACAAATATTACGCCCAAAAATTTATTGAAATATATCCTATTTTTGGGTATAATAAATCAAGGAACTTTTTAATATTTGTTTGGACGTGGGGTTCAACTTATATTTTTTAGTTCCTTTGCTTATTCATATACCAGAGTGGGTTATATCACAGATATATTCCGCTTTCCAAAGCTATGGCATCTTGTTTTTCCAATCTTTTCAGTGTATCTTCCTTATTTACCTTTCCTAATACGGTAACCAGTGAATTTGCTATGGTCATGGCACTTACAAAGGAATATGTGCCGATAGTGTTTTTGGCTAAAAGAACTTTTGAGGCTTTTAATGCAATAGGAGAAGTGTAGCTGTCGGTTATCGCGATTATATTGCATCCTTTATCATGAAAGTAAGAGGTAATATCGAAGGTTGATTTTGTATATCTGGCATAGCTTATGGATATTAAGCAATCTTTGTCCTGAACATAAGAAAGCTTGTTTGAAATATCGCTTGTACCATTTGTTAAAAGCTCGACATCCTCAATAAAGCCCTTCAGCATAAAGTANNTATAAATAGTAGCCCACGCTATAGGAAGACCTTGAAGCTGCTATATACAGCTTTCTGCTGCTGCTTATCATCGGAATAGATTCGTTGAAGTTTTTTTCCAGCTCATCATTATAGAGAGAAGTAAGACAGCCGATATTCAAGTCAATGATCCTTTTCAAAGTGCTGTTGTCTTCCTCTGATAGAATGGAGCTCTTTATTTCCTTCATCGGCACTACATCTTTTTGGACCAGCTCGCTCACCTTTTTCTGAAACTCGGCATATCCGTTAAAATCAAGCTCTCTTGTAAATCTTGTTATGCTAGCTATGCTGGCATCAGATTTTCCGCCCAGCTCCTTGATAGATAAAAAAGGTATGATATGTATGTTCTCTTTAACGAAATCAGCTATCTTTTTATGGGTCTTGGATAAATTATCATATTTGTCATCAATTATAGAAAAAATATTATTTTTCATATTTATCCCCTGCCTTTAATAATAAGAATAGACTTCTAAATTGGAGTTGTCAATAGAATTTGTAAAATATTTTTATTTTTCTATATGATTTGATAATTTATTTTCATATTTTAAGAAGACGCAAAAAAACCCTTGAAGATCCGCTTCCAAGGGTTTTTACGCTTTTATAAATTTTTACCAAATATTTCGCCCGGCAGACCATCAATTTCGCATATTTTTTCTGATATAAAACCGTTATTTAAAAGTATCTTTTTTGATGCCGTGTTCTTAGGATCTATTATAGCTATAATACGGTGCAATACTTTTGATTCTTTTGCCCTTTCCAATAACAGCCTTGCAATCTCACTTCCATAG
>DPSW01000125.1:1987-5305 GCA_003527145.1 Clostridiaceae bacterium
TATCAACTGCCATCTTTCCCAGGCCTATAAAGCTGTTGCTATCTGTTTCAAAAACCTTGAAGAACCCAAAATCTTTGTGTCTTTTATTCTTTTCCAGCAGCAGTTTGAAATTGTTTCTTGCTTCATCCAAAGGAATTGCTCTTTCAGTGACCATTGCCATTACTTTTTCATTGGAAACCAGGCTGAAATAATGCTCAAAGTCTTCATCCGATGTGAATTTTTCTAAATAAATCCTGCTCGTCATTTCAATACCTCCTTATATCAATAATTTGAGTTGCATAAGTGCAGCTTTATTATTTCATTTTATATTAGCATATCAATATATCAGCGGCAAATAGAACATTAATTTGAAAAAGAAGCAAATAGCCTGGAATTCAGACTATTTGCTTCTTTAAATATATGAGCTGCAAAAAATTAATACTCACTGGTTCACATCAAGAATAAACTGAACAAATAAAGCAGTTCCATAAGGAAGCACTTCTTCGGGAAAAACAAAAAAATCATTATGAAAAATTGGAATGCTCCTGTCCGGATAGCTTATTCCCAATCGTGCAAAAACTCCTGTCGGTACGACCTCAAGGTATTTGGCAAAATCCTCGGACCCCATTGCCGGAACTTCTATGTCTTTGACCTTCATCGGTCCGACAATCTTTTCTGCGCTTTTGCGGACAATCTGTGTAACTTTCGGTGAATTTACCAGAGGGGGAACTCCATAATAATAATCCAATTCGGCTTTGCAATTGTATGCTGAAGCAACCCCCTGGATAACATCATAAATTCGCTTTTCCATAGTGTTTCTTGTATTCTTGTTCTGACATCTGACAGTCCCCGAAAACTCAACCGTTTCCGGAATAATATTTTTCGCTGTGCCTCCATGCATTTGGCAAATTGAAATTACTACACTGTCTAAAGCATCGATCTGTCTGGTTATAATGCTTTGAATGGCCATTACACAATTTGAAGCCGCCAAAATAGGATCACAGCCGATGCTGTGGGGATATGCTCCATGGCCGCTCACCCCTGTAATTTTAACCGTGAACAAATCGGAGGAAGCCATGTAGGGCCCCTCTCGCAGTGCTATTTCTCCAACCTCATGGGAGGAATCTCCGTGAAGTCCTAAAATATAATCTACTGCGGGATCTTCCAGGGCTCCATTGNNACTTTGAACCGGTGAAGCTTTCTTCCGCCGGCTGAAATATAAGCTTCACCGTTCCGGAAAAACGCTCTCTCAGGGACATCAGCAATTTTGCTGCCCCCAGCAGCATAGCAGTGTGACAATCATGTCCACAGGCATGCATAACTCCGGGAACATTAGATATATCTACCACATCCGACATCTCCTGGATCGGGAGAGCATCCATATCTGCACGAAGAGCTGTCACAACGCCCTTCCCCTTTTTTTGCCCCTTGATAATTCCCACTACACCTACCTCTAGATTGAGGGGTGCAATTTCCACACCCATATCATTTAATTCAGACTTTACAAATGCTGTCGTGGCAAACTCTTGCATTTCTAACTCAGGTTCTCTGTGAATCCTGCGCTTTGCCTGAACAATATACTCTTTCAAGTCCAGCGACTTTTGAAGAACTTCTGAAGCCAAGCAGGACACCTCCTCTAAGTCAGATTTTTCAAACCTAAATTTTTTTTCAACTCAAATACATTTTCGATACCCATGCTTCTATGCCCTTTTTCTATCTCATGAACGAGCTCCACCATTCTTTTATTGCATGGCAGGGCGAGTCCAAGCTCTTCACCCTTTATTACAGTATGCCCCACGGTACCGTCGATTTCCGATGGCCTTTTACGTATTGCAAGGTCTCTATATAGGCCGGTGCGATTTTTAAGCATATGCCGGTAATGATCGGCTGTTTTTTTAAGAGCATCCCCATAGCGTTTTTGCCTGTAAAGTCCGGGGTCAAAATCATCGAAGGCCTCCAGCACCACTCCAAGAGCCTCCGGAACTTGCATTGCCTCAAGAGCGAGAGCTGTGTATACATCTTGAGTATCAGGATACTCAAGACCCTCAGCGATGCTTAAAGGGGTCATGCCGGTGGCGAACATAACACTGATGTTGACTTGCTTGCTCCAGAGATATCCCATAATATTATTTGTAACTTGAGCAGAAAGAAAGGCCTGAAGGTCCTTCTGAAGTGTCAGCAGCCTCGGACTCAAAACCCCATTCAATTCACCTATGATGAAGTTGCTCTTCCCGCCGAACTTGATTCTTCCGGGGCTGATATAGTCTGCTGCCCAATTTACAAAAGCACCAATTGTTCGATCAGCGCCTATGTATTCTGAAATGGTATATTCATTAATACCGTTTTGGAGGCTTACTACAAATCCGTCATCAGCTAAAAGCGGTGCTATTACTTCCATAGCTGCAGCAGTATGCTGGGATTTTACCGCCAAAAAAACCACATCCAGGGGACCCTTTAATTCCGATGGAAGCACCGCTGGAGCAGAGACGGTAAATTCTCCATCAATGCCCTCAATGGTCAGCCCATTGCGATTTATGGCATCGACATGTTCCACTGCTTGGTCAACAAAAAGGACATCAAAACCTGAGCGGGCAAGGTAAGCGCCCATAGAGCCTCCTATGGCTCCGGCTCCGAAAATAACATTGTATTTCATGATAGATTGCTCCTATTATCCTGCCAATTATTAATTAAGGTTATAGCTTCTTTGAGAGAATGGAAAATTCGGTTTCTTTCCCGTATAAGCTGACGCTCCAAGGCTTTGAACTCTATGCTGCTATGGTCCATAGCAGAAAGCTTTTCCAAATCCGTTAACCCTGGAAAAGGCTTCATGGGCAACGCAAGATCCGCTTCAAAGGGANNGGCAATAATGGATTGGAATTAGAGTCCTATTCAAAGACATAACGCAGTCATTTAGTTTTGAAGCATTCACTTTATCAGCTTCAGACAGACTCTCCATTTCGTTTAATCGAGAGATTTCATCATCAAGGTCGAGGAACATCCGGTTTAATACCAGAGCTTTTTCCTTCAGAGGGGATAAATCAAAAGCTTCGCCGGCAACCTTCTGCCAATNNCAGTTCATTAAAGCAAAATGGGAGAATAGGCTGACTGATAAAACGCCAAATCGCAGCCAGATATATCTTGGTATCCAGAGTTAACTCTTCTTTCCCCACATATTCGAATTTATCCTCGGTTGTATGCCAATACCATGGAAGTCCCGGAACAAAGGTATCTTTACCTTGAGCAGATTCCGGCTGAAGTGAGAGGATCTGAAAAAGAGAAGGAACGCCATGGCCCCAAAACGACTGGTCACCGTTTCTCTGGATTCGAGAGTAGTGCGGT
>DPSW01000091.1:0-994 GCA_003527145.1 Clostridiaceae bacterium
ATACAAAGGCTATGATAACACCAAACACCAGCTTTATACGGCAAAGCTGCTGCAGGAAATCCTGTTGGGGCTTCACTCCATGTGCATTGGTGCGGAAAGCAAGTTTTTTAATGGGCATACCAATGTGACCAGTGACCGCTTTATTGTATTTGGTGTCAAAGGCCTACTGCAAGCCAGCCGAAATGTGAAAAACGCTCTCCTGTTTAATGTTCTGTCCTTCATGAGCGATAAGCTCTTAACTGAAGGCAACACTGTGGCCAGCATCGATGAGCTGTATCTGTTCCTTACCAATCTCACTGCCATTGAATACATCCGAAATTTCATGAAGCGTGTGCGTAAGAAAGAATCAGCTGTCATTTTAGCATCACAAAACCTTGAGGATTTCAACATTGAAGGAATAAGAGAGCTGACAAAACCGCTGTTTTCTATTCCGACTCACGCTTTTCTTTTTAATGCAGGAAATATTGACAAGCAGTTTTATGTGGATTCCCTTCAGCTTGAGGAAAGTGAATACAATCTTATTCGCTTCCCCCAGCGAGGTGTGTGTTTATATAAATGCGGCATTGAGCGATATAACCTTGCAGTACATGCCCCTGCCTATAAGGAAAAGCTGTTCGGAAAAGCAGGTGGCAGATAATGAAGAAGGGAGAAAAAACCATGGACAGACTACAAAACCATAAGGAAACGAAAGCAGGGCTTCTTGAAGATATGTTGTCTTTTATCCGCTACACTCCCAATCGGGAAGCGGATATTTTAGCCTTTATGGAGAAATACCAAAAATCAGAGAATGAAGAACGTCCTGCTATTTTAGAAAATTTGCGGCAGTGTATGGACGGAAAAGAATATCCTAATCCTTACGCCGGAGGCTATCATTATACACCGGAAGATGTGTCCTTAATGGAGAAAATTTTAGACGACTATATCGATGATCTCATATTGGCGGAAGGTGATCCTGCCGCTATTTCTGAATGTGTTAAAGATACGGTCTTAAAAA
>DPSW01000091.1:1024-1182 GCA_003527145.1 Clostridiaceae bacterium
ACTCAGCTGCAAAAAAGGCAGGACTGACCCATGAAAAAGACCATACGCTCCAGCACAGAATGTGGTAAGGGCGGTGATTAAATGGAGATACAAGGCCAGGATTTCGGAATTGAGATTGAGATGACCGGTATTACAAGAAGCCGTGCTGCAGAGGTAAT
>DPSW01000091.1:1237-3070 GCA_003527145.1 Clostridiaceae bacterium
CAAAGAAAAGAAGGGCGCAGAAAAGTGAGTGCCGACAGAAGCTACAGCGTTGAGCTGGTTAGCCCCATCTGTCAGTACAAAGATATTGAAACCGTACAGGAAATGATACGAAAATAAAGGGGTGCAGGCTCTTTTGTAAACTCATCATGTGGAATCCATATCCACATCAATGCGGCCCCTTTTGAGGCTCCTAAGCTTCGCAATCTTGTCAATATCATGGCTGCAAAAGAAGATATGATCTATAAGGCGCTAAAGGTTTCAAGGGGCAGAGAAACCAGCTACTGTCAGAAGATTGATCCAATCTTTTTGGAGAAGATCAATCGCAAAAAACCAACCACCTTAGAGCAGCTTAAACGTATTTGGTACAACGGAGGCGATGGCAGTCGTGAACATTATCATTCCAGCCGCTATCGCTGCTTGAATCTGCATAGTGTATTTCAAAAAGGTACGGTTGAATTCCGTGCTTTTAATGGTGATTTGCATGCCGGTAAAATTAAAGCTTATATTCAATTCTGCCTTGCAATCACAGCACAGGCTCTTAATCAGCGTTCTGCCAGTCCGATAAAAACGGAATCTACCAATGAAAAATATACCTTCCGTGTGTGGCTCTTGCGCCTTGGTTTGATAGGTGATGAATTTAAAACAGCCCGAAAGCATCTGCTGGATCACTTANNAAGGAAAGACTGAGAGAAAAGCGTGAAGCGGAGAGAATACAGGCAGCAGAAGTAGAACAACAATCAACTGGAGAAATTGTTTTAGAAGCGGAGGATGAAGAATCCCCCGCTTTTACTATGTCAATGTGAGGGAGTGCTTATGAAAAACAAACTATATATTGCTTATGGCAGCAATCTTAATCTGACTCAAATGGCAAAAAGATGCCCTACCGCCAAGGTGGTAGGAACATCTGAAATCAAAGATTATGCCCTTGTTTTTAGGGGCAGCGGTCATAGTGCGGTAGCTACTATTGAACCTTGTGCGGGAAGTTCTGTTCCCGTTTTACTATGGGGAATCAAGCCGGATGATGAAAAAGCTCTTGATGTCTACGAGGGTTTTCCAAGATTTTATGAAAAAGAAACCATGGAGCTTTTACTGGATGACAAGACTGTTCCTGCTATGGTTTACATCATGACTCCAGGACACCGTCTGGGCTATCCGTCTGATTACTATTACAATACCATCCTCGAAGGATATAAAAGTGCAGGATTTGACCCTGCTGTTTTGGAGCAGGCACTTGACTATACCGAACAGCTGATGGAAAGTGAGCCGGAATTAGAGCAGCAGAATCTGTTCGGATTTGGTGGGTTGAAATGGTGGTGATTTTATGGCAGACCCGGCAACGATAACAATGGCAGCAAAAGCCGCTGCTACAGCCCTAACAGATGAACGAGTTCGTAAAACCATTGGCTGGACAATCGGTTTGATTCTATCGCCAGTAATTTTAATAATTGTTTTAGTCTGCAGCCTGTTATCAGGTACATCAGATCACAACAATACAGCAGTAGGCCTGTGCTTTGACGGCGGTGTTATTTCGGGCAATGTTCCCGAGGATTACCGTGGATATATTGAGGATATGCGAAGCAGCTTTACCCTTTTAGACGGTACCATTGCCGCAGTAAATAGTGATATGGAGGATGGAGACAGCCTCGACTCGGTAAGGGTTAAGGCTATTTTTTATTCTCTATTTTTTGGCGCAGATAGCCCCTCAAGGCTTGAACACAGACAATTTGTAGACTCATTTGTCACCTATGAAGAACGAACGAAAACGGTCACCTCCACCGATGCAGACGGCAATGAAACTACCGAGGAAGAAACCTATATCGTGGCAGTTCCCAT
>DPSW01000446.1 GCA_003527145.1 Clostridiaceae bacterium
TTTATTTTATAAAGAATACAAAATAACTCAACTGAACATTATTCATCATCTTAACTACAAATTGATATTTGTCGTGCTTATGCTTGAAAGGCGCAATGAATAAAATGTTTATTTCTTTTGTAAGCATGATAATTCTTGATCAAACCATGTTTCAATGTCATCTCGTATATCTAAAACAGAATCNNACCGCCATCACAATGCCCGATTTCTCTTTTTCTGCCGCAGCCATATCCCTTTGCAATCAGTTCCTGCAAAATTGGAGGAAACGTTTTGATGGTGTCAGTGTATTCGTGCGTCTTTGTCGATTTCACATTGATATGATAGCCGTTGTTGAGGGAAGCGTTAATTCCCCATAAATCTTTCCGTTTATAACAATACTTTATATAGATATGAAACCCTTTTACTTCCACAACGCAGGTAAGTCCTTTATCCAGATAGCGCTGATGCAGTTGCAGAATGAAATCCTGCACATCTGCGGATAAAGGCTTTATCGTATCCTGCACAATGGAAAGCACATCGGTTTCATCCTTTTTCAATACCCTGTAATCGCAGCGCAAAAAAACATCCTGGTTGACGAGGGTGGCATGGTCTATTTCGGCGATTGCCATGACCTTCAGGCCTGTCAGCATAGTGGGGTTATCTGGATATGTAATCTTTATGGTTTTGATGTCTGACAAGTTTTGCTTTTTTTCATTTATATCTATGCCGTCAATGCAAATACCGCAATCCGCCAGAAACCGAAGGCATTCAAGGTTTTTGGTAACAGATAGCTTTCCATAGAATACGGTATTTCCACAGGCGAGAGATTGCACGTTTTCAACTGACATGCCATGATAACCTATGTTCATTAGTATGGTGCTTACATTGTGCAGGAACGGATAATACACCGAAAGCGTGGTGCGGTTTTCATATTCATGGGCAACTTTTTTGCTATTATCATAGACATCGCCTTTGGTGTATAAAACATCGTAAAGCCGAACCAAAAAGGCTCTTAACGCCAGAACGCCCTCACGTATGCTCTCTTCAACTGAAACATTTGTATATGCAGGATTGATCGCATATGCTTCGTGCGTTTCGGGCACCATAATTTCCTTCAAATAGCTTGCCACATCCTGAAGCGTTTTTCTCATGTGTTTCACCTCTTGTAATTTACTTTGCCTAATATCTCTAAAACCAATTTGAAAATTCCTGTTTATCTGATTGTATATGAATAATTCATGTGTCACATGATAGAACTTATATGATTTATCTAATTCGTTCTTAATTTGGGATTTTCTATTTCTTTTTTATTTATTTTTATGTTAATAGTCTACATTGCCTTTAGGGATTGCAGATAACGTTTGGCATCTCCAATGTTGCTGAACCGGACATATAAGAAATACCCCTTGGAGGTGCTCGCACCCGGTGAAGCAATATGCGCGCCTACTTCATGCTCCAACTCTACGCGCCATTGTGGAGATGCATTGTTGAACTAAACCGCTAGCGCGGTGGCTCTTGTTCCGATATTCCTAATTATCCCATATATTTATTATCTTTTCCAGTACTACATCCTTTAAAATAAGAGTGAATATTTAAAAGCATGTAAAAAGGTTTGAGGAACACTTTGAAAAACATCCGACGCGTATGGGAGAAAAGCAGGTTTTCTATGATGCTCGTAACAAAGCAGGTATTGAGGTGCAGGATATATTCCAACAGTTTGCTCCTGCCTATCTTCAGACTCATAAGCTTCCTCTGCAGCATTTGAAGGTCGCCTCCGCTATTTCTTTTTGCAGAACTTCCCGGTTGGGTGCTCATACAGATTGCTGTGATGAATGTGGTCATATCCGCATCAGCTACAATTCCTGCAGAAATCGTCACTGCCCAAAATGCCAAGGGCTTGCCCGGGAGCAGTGGCTATCGACCGCGGCTCAGTTCAACAAGGTTTTTCCGCAATCCTATAACCGACAATTGATAAGTTCACATTTATACACCAGTTTGTTTGAAACCATTTTGGTGTTTTTTTCACGGACTACGGAAACACTGCTGTGTGTTATAGGATGCGACAAATCTCTAGCTGCAAAGCAAAATAAATGCTCACTTTCTGAAACAGATCTTAAACAAAAACATAAATCCAATCTGTAAAGCTAAAAATATCTAACTCTCAAATATAAAGTGCGTTTTCGTTTCGTCTACTATTTTAAGCCCTAATCTTAAGTACAAAGATTTTGCTCCTTCATTGATCTTAAAGCACCCAATTTTAACTTTTTTCCCTTTTTCTTTCCCATCCTTTAAAATATCTTTTATTACCGCACTACCAATTCCTTTTCCTTGGAATTCAGGTAAAATCTCTAGTTCAGTAATATAAGTTATTTTATCTTCCTCAGCTACTTCAAGTATTCCAATATTAACATCATTAACTAAGATAATATTATTCCTGCTGGGTATAAAATTCTCCGAAAAATCTTTTTTCTGATATTCTTCATCCCAACCCCATATTTTTTCAATATGATTTCTTAATGTTCTCTTTTTTACTCCATATATAAAGTCATAATCTTCTAGTGTCGCTTTCCTCAATAAATAGTTTTTTCTATTCATATCTTCACCCCAAAAAATTCTCGCAAAGAAAGACCCCCGATATTGTCGTGTCCTATAACGTCCCGCCGATTCCCGCCGCGCCCTAACCACATTCATCATCTCCAAGTGGTGGGAACCGGCTGTTCACGATGTATTGTGCCCCCAGACTCAGACAGCGCCATGGACGGCGCTGCCTTAACCATATCACGAGCACCTAAATCACAAATGTAAATAATTACGAATCAAGTTTAGCATTGATAAGCCAAGTGACAGCAACAAAGTAACCCAGTATTGGAGAAATACCATATAAGCTACTGGAAAACATCAGGATCGTAGATAAATTAGAAGTCAATGATGGAATTTATTTTTATCAGTAAATGATCCTTGGGTACCAATTTTTCAAATATCATATGATTAAAAATATCAATTTGCCCACTTTTTTTCTTTAGCATATCACTCCCAACCTCTGCAATTCCAAGGCTTTTGATACTTCAATTATACCATATTTAGCGACTACTATTAAGCATATTATGGTAAAATGAAAAGGGGTCAGTCTCATAATGAAACTATCAACCCCTAATCATGTATAATTATTTTTTGTATTGTATATTTATTTAGTACCTTTTATTTTTCGGAGCCTTCCCTGGCA
>DPSW01000392.1 GCA_003527145.1 Clostridiaceae bacterium
CTTACTGCTGTAAAATATTTAATGCGTTATATATAGAAATATTCTACATATTTTAGTTTTTCCCTTCTTTCTCATATTCTTTGAACTCGTTGGAATTGATGTCAATATGTAGTGCCATTATTGCTTTTCTGTTCTATTTATTAATCTGATTCAATATACTTGGATCTTTCAGCCTCCCATCCTCTGTCCAAAGTACAATCTTTGAGATTATCTCCGCAGTTTTTGGATCTTCATCAACAAAGGGAAGGAATATCCTGCCTCTATGCTGGGAGTGTACATGCAATATGTTCAATACTGACTATATCTATTGCCGCCAGTCTCTTATTTTCATTATTGCTGTCGATCAAGCGCTTAACACAAGCAGACAAATCCTTTGAAGACTGCTCTCCGGATTTGTATTGCAAGAGATTTTCTATCAAGGCATAATCTTCTTTATTCAAATTTAATTTATTTACTATAGCGAAAGCACTGTTTCTTACTGATGAGCTTCTATCCCCAAGCTTGTTGTATGACTCTAGAGCCTGATGTATGCCTCGCCAAAAGAAACCTTGCCTACTGCAAGCTTCTCGCCAATTTGTTCTTTTGTCAGGTAATTCAAGATTGTGCCGCCATTCTCCTTGCTGTTGAAATTCTTTATATTTTCGCTCACGATTGCAGCTATCAGCTGACGCAAGGTTGAAGGTCGGCTGCTTATATATATTTCTTCTTTAGAGATATAATTTTTATGGGACCTTGCTTGCTTTACGTTAACATATAGTTTCACNNACTCCTTACTGGTTATATAATTACATTTGTGTATATTCTAGCATATAATTTTATGAAATACCTGCTATCTGCAAACGCAATTCCTGCCTTTTTTCTTTGCGCGATATAATGCTTTATCTGCAGATTTTAAAACAGCATCCGGAATTTTGCAATTTTCGTTTTTTTGTGCTGCTCCTATGCTTACTGTTATATGAATCAGCTTTGATGCATTTGAGCTTTTGGTTCTATTTTTAGGCTTCTTTTTTGGTCTATCCTTACCACGTATTGCAAACCCTCTCTTTGCAATCTTCTCTCTCAATTCTTCTAGATGTGGCAATACATCATTTATGGCCTTGCCCGGAAAAAGAATTGTAAACTCTTCTCCACCGTATCTGAAAGATTTTCCTCCCCCACTGACATCCTTTATAATGGAAGCGACCAGCTTTAAAACCTGGTCTCCAGTATCATGCCCGTAAGCATCATTAAATTTTTTAAAAAAATCTATATCCAGCATAGCGATGGAGTAATTAACGCCCAGCTTCATCATATCTTGCTTAAGGGCTCTGCGCGATGGCAATCCTGTGAGTTCATCATAGAAAGCAATGGAATAAGAGTATTGGATTATCGAAATTATGAGAATGATTCCTGACGTTGTTAAAAATATTGGATGAAGTATTTTGTTGCCATAATCATAGAGCACAAAAAACAATGCAAATAGCACCCCTGCAAAGTAAATATCCTGTGAGGATTTATAAAAAATATGCCTGAGCACAAGTATTATAAAAGTTATGAAAAAAGCTGCAAGAGCCGGCTCAGATATTGAGGTTATAGAACTGAGTTTGGCTGGTNNTTGATCACCCAATAAGAAAACAATAATTGAGAAATAATAAAACCAATACGAATAAGCCCCCATAAAGTTAATACTCCTCTTTCTTTTAAGAAAGAGAATATCAGAATATTTATGGGAATCAATATACAAATTATTGAGTAAATATCTTTAGCCGCTGTTTTTCCGATATTTGCCTGAATATAATTAATGGCAATAAAGCACNNGCTATAGCAGAGCCTATAAGAAATGTAATATAGGGAGAAAGCTTTATAATATCTAATTGCTGCTCTGTCATCGTGTCAGTCTTTGTAAAAAAAATATATGCTGAAATAATTAAAATAAAAGGCAATAAGGCAGAAAAAATTGTTTTAATTTTAAGCTTCAAAGTTGATGACTCCTTCCGGAATATTTTTATGTCCAAAAATATTATCGGTTATAATCAATCAAAGATTGAATTCTTAAAACCTATTTTCCTTTATTAATCGCTTAAAAATCCAAAAAACTACCCTTGGGCTTTACATAAGCCCAAGGGTAGTTAATATACTCAAATAGATATATTCAAACGCGTTTTAGCCGCATTTTGAGAAGCCGCAGTTCATGCAGATCATGCATCCGCCTTCATGCTGGATCTTGGAACCGCATTCGGGGCAGTGTTTGAGGTTGGACCAATCAATATTTCCCTCAATAGTGGCAGAGGTTTCGCTTGCGGCTATAGTACTGTGGCTGCATTGAACAGAGCATAAGGAGCAATTGCCTCCGCAGCCCAAGCTGCTTTCTTCTTCCACGGCTGAAGTCAATTCATCTATAGTCTCTATATCCTTTATTTCCACCTGCATGTTCAATACTTTCTCCAGAGTCCTGCCTATTGCATCCGGGCAGGATAAAACCTTGAGGCCTTTCTGGCGCAGAGTAGAGTGACATCTTATGCCTCTAAGCTGCTCTATTATTTCTTTGATGTCAACGCCTGCTCTTAAGGCGATAGATATAAGCCTGCTGGTAGCTTCTGATTGAGACGGGCATCCCCCGGCTCTTCCCAGATTTGCGAATACCTCGCAAATACCGCCTTCATCAGAGTTAACTGTAACATACAAATTACCGCAGCCTATCTTAATCTTTTCGGTTATCCCTATGGTCACATCCGGCCTTACTCTAGCCTTAAGGCTCTTTTGTTCATCGATAACATTTTCTGCTGATTTGCCGGCCTCTTTATTGACCGATCCGATATTCAGCACCTGAGAGTCCCGGNNGCCGTCTCTATATATTGTAACGCCCTTGCATCCCTGTTTATATGCAAGTATATAAGCCTTTCTTACCTCCTCTTTTGTGGCCTCGTTCCTGAAATTCACAGTTTTTGATACAGCATTATCTGTATATTGCTGGAACATAGCCTGCATCTTTATATGCCAAATCGGGTCGATATCATGAGCTGTTGCAAATACTCTTCTCACATCCTCCGGAATCTCTTCAATATGCCTTACTGAACCCAGCTTAGCAATCTTTCTCATCAAATCTACGCTATAGAAGCCTCTTTCCTTTGCAACCCTTTCAAACAGCGGGTTTACTTCGGGCAATTCATCATTATCCATAACATTTCTTATGAAGGATACCGCAAAGAGCGGCTCAATGCCGCTGGAAACTCCTGCGATTATTGATATCGTACCTGTAGGGGCAATAGTAGTTGTTGTGGCATTTCTCAGCTTCATATCCCTTTCAGCAAATATGCTCTTATCAAAGCTGGGGAATGTTCCGCGCACTTCTGCCAATTCCATTGAGGCTTGCTTGGATCTTTCATTTATAAAGCTCATCACTTTCTGGGCAGTCTTTATGCCTTCCTCCGAATCGTAAGGGATTCCAAGCTCTATAAGCATGTCGGCAAATCCCATTACCCCTAATCCGATCTTTCTTGTAGTCTTGGTCATCTCGTCAATTTTGATCAAAGGATATTTATTTACTTCTATCACATTGTCAAGAAAATGCACTGAGGTATCCACAAGATCTCCAAGCTTTTCATAATCGATATAGCTTCCTTTTTTATTTCTGCCAATGCATGCCACAAGGTTTATTGAACCTAGGTTGCATGATTCATAAGGCAGCAATGGCTGTTCGCCGCAATTATGTACGTAAATTCCATTGGCATCAAAAGCATTTATGCCGGGTACTTGAACATCATATTCATCGCATGGGCCTAGTTCAGTGATTTCATTCACCGAAGCCACAAAGCGCTCTCTGTTCAAGGCACGCTTATAATTGCCTAAAGCTTCCTTTAGCCGTTTTTGCTTTTTGCTATTGTTAAATCCGATGACTTCATGGAATATATATAAATTGTCACCTGATAATACTAATTCATGTCCGCTATTTATCCCGTATTCTTTGCTTCCGCCTTTTCCATCCGGCATGAGCTTCTGTTCAGATGCTTTCCTATCAGGGTATATCTGTGAAGCAATACCTAATCTTGCAAGCATTCTTTGTACTATATGCAAAGCATCTAAGTCGTTCTGCCACAGCCTTATTGATACGCCTTTGTTTTGCGCACCCATAACTGTGCCATCAGCATCAAATAAGCCTTTTAACAATCCGCAATAAAAATCATAGCCGGCCTTTTCGACCTCGGGGTTCAGCTTCTTTTCGCCCGGCATAATGCCATATTCTGCAGCCAAGTCTCTTATTGCAGCCATTTTAACCCGATGCTCTTCTCTTTCCTCAATAACAGATTGAAAACCCCTGAAATCTGAACGATGAGGTAATGTAAAAGCTGCTTCACCAACTGCCTTTAATAGGGATTCCGCTTCTTCATCATTGCCCCAGACACTTATTATTCCTCCGTCTTTTTTTAATGTGCCATCTCCCAATAAAACACCTAAAATATATCCTTCTTCATGGCTTCCCTTGCCAATCCATTTTATCCCTCTATTGTTTGATAGGATTATTTTATCCTCCGGCTTTATTTGACCTGCCGGCTTCCATACCTCTTCAATATTAAACCGGTTCATTTTATCGACAGTACGGATCAGATGGTCCTTTGTCACAGTAATTCCATAGCCTCTATCAGTAGATATCCTGATAACATCCTTATTTCCTGTTTTAAAGAAGCCTTTGCTATCGGAATCATAATAATTTCCGTTTAAAGCCAATTTAACTTTTTGTCCCAATATATCTTTAACCTGCTTGGGCCCATCATTTGTAATGACCCATGTATCGCCTGTAACGCATGGATTGGTGCTCTCTATTTCTCCCAGCTCAGGCACTACATTATCCCTGTTCATCCTATCCAAGAAGATGATACCCGGCTCACCGTTATTCCAGGCCATATCTATTATAAGCTCAAACACTTCGCCGGCCTTGAGCTTGCCCTTGACTTCCTTCGTATTGGGCTCAATAAGCTCATATTCTTCGCCTTTTTCAACCGCTTCCATAAACTTCTCAGTTATACCGACGCTTATATTGAAGTTAGTGATCTCTTTATCATTCTTTTTGCATTGTATAAAATCAAGTATATCAGGGTGATCAACCCTCAATATGCCCATATTGGCGCCTCTTCGTACTCCTCCTTGCTTGACGGCCTCAGTAGCAGAGTTGAAAACCTTCATAAAACTTATAGGACCCGAAGCTACTCCCCCTGTTGAGTTAACGGCAGAGCCCATGCTTCTTAGACGGCTGAAGCTGAAGCCTGTGCCTCCGCCGCTTTTATGTATTATAGCGNNGAATCTTCCACCGGAAGAACAAAGCAAGCAGAAAGCTGGCCCAATTCTCTTCCTGCGTTCATTAATGTAGGTGAATTAGGTAAGAACTCCAGATTAGATATAATATCATAAAACTTTTTTTCTAATTCCTTAGTATCCTTATCCGGCTCGAAAATTTTGTCTGCACCGGCTATAAATGAAGAAACCCTTTTAAACAAATCTTCAGGGGTTTCTGTTACATTTCCTTTCTCATCTTTCGCCAAATATCGTCTTTCCAATACCTTGATCCCATTATCCGATATCATCGNNCCTCCTAACAATCTATAGTATAAATAATTGCATTAAGCACTATATATTGTATCATAAGCAAATTATCACTACAAAATGTCTTTAGTACTAATTATATTAATTTAGCTTAGTTTCTACCTATTTTGATAAGCATACTCTGTTTATCATCATTTAGAAAAATTTAGAAAAAAATTAGCGCTGTTTAAGCGCCAGTAATAATTTTCAATAATCCTTCAGCAGTCTCAGGAATAAGCTTTCCTGCTTTATATTTCATATTGATTTTTGAGCCTTCCAGGGTTTCAATATCGGCGGTTTTTACCATTTCTATCTTTTCTATAAATGCTCCTTTAACATTAAAATCCTTATCCATTATTATAAATGTAGGAACCTTAAGCTTATCATTTTCCTTGTAATCATCCAGTTCGTTTTTCACACTGTCTCTTCCGACAAGGCGAAGATTTATTTTGTCATTCAGGCTTATCATCTTACCTAAAACCGAAAGGTTTATATGGCAATCCGGACACCAGGGCTCAACGACTCCAAGAATATTTATTTCATCCTCTAAAGACATTATCTCGTCTTTAACCTCATCCTTTATTTCCATAGGTATGTAATACCTCATGAATTTTTGCCTGTTGTCTTCATCCACATTGAACATATAGCTTCTAAAGCTTAAACCGGAATCAAATAAATTTTTCATATTTATCACCCACATTTGCTCATATTCTAATGCTATTTTAACATAATGTCATTCCGAACACCATTGGAGAATCTTTTATCCGTGCCAATCCGTGTTCCC
>DPSW01000250.1:0-212 GCA_003527145.1 Clostridiaceae bacterium
TTTACAGGAATAAAGCCAAGAACATACTGAACATGTGCAGCATTCTGGTCAGTGATCATAATGGAGAAGTTCCCGGTAATATGGAAGATTTGATTTCTCTGCCTGGGGTCGGAAGAAAGACTGCCAATGTTGTATTGAGCAATGGCTTCGGTGTCCCTGCCATAGCTGTGGATACTCATGTATTCAGGGTATCTAACAGAATAGGCTTAGCT
>DPSW01000250.1:298-4695 GCA_003527145.1 Clostridiaceae bacterium
TTTGTGATTATTATAACAAAGAAAAACGGTAATTGAGAAAGGAAATTTGCATTTAGATGCAATAGATGCGTTTAAAATTGCAAGTGTTGACTTGTCATTATTTAAGCAGAAATGTTATAATTTTAGATATTAAAATAATATAATAATTGTTTCTTTTTTTGAACAGATTATATTGCAGGAATTTATACATTAGTGACGAATAAATACCAATGTTTGTATTAATTCGTCTGTATATTTCCAATGTACTTTGTACAATATGAACAATCCGCGGCGTCAGAGTAGAATCTGAAAGAGGTGGTGAGAGGTATTGCTGTATATGACATGATATTGCTTTATTGATCTGCGGCAAAGCATATAAGGTATATTGGAAACCCAAAATTATAAATCTAGGGGGTGACTAGATGGCAAAGGATGCGATTGAGACAGTAAAAGAGGCAGAAGAGAAAGCAAAGAAAATATTGCAGGATACGATTTTGGCTTCTAAGAATTCAAAACAGGAGGCAGAAATTTCGGCTGAACAGGAGCATAAGAGGATACTTTCAGATGCAAAAGCCGAGGCGGAAGATATTAAGAGATTAGCTGTGCAGGAAGGAGAGGCTATAGCAAAGCCTATCATTGAAAAAGGCATTGAAGCAGCTAAAGCGTTAAATAACCTAAAAGACGAGGATTTAGACTCAGCTGTTAACATTATTATCGAGAGGATTGTGAACGCAAATGGCAATAGTTAAGATGAGTAACTTCAGCTTGTTTGCCTTTGATTCAGAAAGGGAAAATCTTCTCCATGAGCTTCAAAAATTTGAATATGTTCATTTTACTAACCTAGATGAGGATGAAACTCTTAAGAATGAAGGTTTAAAGAATGTTAAAGTGCCTGAAAGCGTGGTTGCTGTGGATGAAGAGATTACAAAGGTAAAATATGCCATCGATTTATTATCTAAATATTATATTAAAGATACCNNGAAAGAGGCTCAAGCATAGATTATACCCCTTTGTATAATCAGCTGAGAGAGCTGAATACAAAGAAAGAAGCCTTAAGCCAAGAGACCTCTAAGATAAATACCTCAATAGATGAATTAAGACCTTGGGTTAAGCTGAATACATCTATTAAAAACTTGAATTCTTTTGAACAGGTAGAAGTAAACATGGGGACCATACCTAAAAAACTTAGAGAAAAGCTGCAAAACGATTTATTGGGCACTCAGTACACATACTTTGAAGTCATAAGCGAAGATAAAGACAATTTATATATTTTGGTTTTATCCTCTAAGTCGGAATCAGAAATGGTTATGGAGATATTAAGAAACAGCAGCTTTTCTAAGAGCAAGCTGAATTTGGAAGGTAAACCGGCAGAAGAAATTTTAGAATTGGATAAAAGAATAAATGCCATAGAGAATGAAGCAAAGGGTTATGAGCAAGAGATTGCAGAATTATCGAGCAATCTGCCTAAGCTGGAAGTAGTATATGATTATCTGATGAATCAAAAATTAAGGATTGCATCCTCAGAAAATTTCTTAATGACAGAAAGTGTAAACGTTATAATGGGTTATATCCCTTCAAAAATGGTTGAAGAATTTACGGATACTGTAAAAAAAGCTCTCAACAATGTTTACTATTTACAAGTTAACGAAGTGGATAAGGATGATTCGAACGTGCCCATACTATTGGAGAATTCAAAATTTGCACAAGCTTTTGAGTCTTTAACCAGTATGTATTCCTTACCAAAGTATAATGAGATAGATCCAACTCCGTTTTTAGCACCGTTCTATCTTATTTTCTTTGGAATGATGCTGGCCGATATTGGTTATGGCCTGGCACTGCTTATTGGTACAATAGTTGCACTTAAATCTTTCAATTTATCAGAGAGTCAAAAGAATTTCATAAGATTTTTTCACTATTTAAGCTACCCGACTATCGTATGGGGCTTGATATATGGATCATTCTTAGGCGGTATTATACCTATGCCGGCTTTGATCAATCCTTCAACTGAGTACTTTAATATATTGATCATATCCATTGTATTTGGTATATTCCACTTATACTTCGGATTGGGATTAAAAGCTTATTTATATATAAAAGAAAAAAAATATCTGGATGCACTATTTGATGTAGGTTTTTGGTATATGGCACTGACCGGCGGAATCGGATTCCTCGTGTCCGGCTTTGTTGCATTGCCTGATATTATTAAGAATATATCATTGATTGTTATGATAGCAGGGATGGCAGGTATAGTTGCCACTGGGGGAAGAGAATCAAAAAGTATTGCCGGCAAAGCTGTTGGTGGTTTATACAGCTTATATGGCATATCAAGTTATGTAGGAGATTTTGTATCCTATTCCAGGCTTATGGCTCTAGGGCTGTCCGGCGGATTTATTGGCGGTGCCATAAATATGATAGCCGGAATGCTTTTCGATTCTGGAATAGTTGGAATAATAGCGGGTGTTGTCGTGTTTATCGGCGGCCAATTTTTCAATATATTCCTTAGTGCATTGGGGGCATATGTCCATTCAATAAGACTTATCTTCGTTGAATTTTTTGGAAAATTCTACGAAGGCGGAGGCAAACCATTTAATTTATTCAGAAGCGAACCTAAATATATAAACTTAAAATAAGTTAGGAGGAAATGTTAATGAATTTTTCAGAATTTATAGTTCAAAACGGTGGAGTATTTTTTGCAGGCCTTGGTGCCGCAGTAGCTGTATTTCTTTCCGGAATTGGATCTGCCATGGGCGTTGGCATAGTTGGTGAAGCAGCATCAGGGCTTATGATCGAAGAGCCTGAAAAGTTTGGTAAATCCCTGGTTCTTCAATTATTGCCAGGTACACAGGGCCTTTATGGATTTGTTATCGGTCTTTTGGTATTAGGAAAGCTGAGTGCTGGAATGCCCTTGAATGAAGGCTTGTATATACTTGCTGCATGTCTTCCGGTAGGTTTCGTAGGCTGGCTGTCGGCTATAGCTCAGGGCAAAACTGCAGCTGCAGGTATTGCAATACTTGCAAAGAATGAAGAACAATCCACAAAGGGTATAATATATGCTGTAATGGTTGAGACCTATGCTTTGCTGTCCTTTGTTACATCGCTAATCCTTGTTAATGCAGTTGGTTTTTAGAAAAGCTAAGGATGTGAAGATATGTCGAATTTAGATAACCTTATTAATAAAATTCTTGATGATGCTAAAAAAGAAGCTGACAGGATTATGGAAGAATCAGCTAAGATTAATGAGGAAATAGTTAGCTCAAAGGTTAACGAAGCAAATGAAAAAAAGAAGAGATTGATAGAAAAAGCTGCAGCCGAAGCTGCCATGATGAAGGATAGAATAATTTCCAATGCGGAGTTAAAAGTTAGAGATGAGAAATTAAAGGCAAAACAAGAAGTTATGGATAGAGTTTTTAAACTATCTAAAGAAAGACTTAAAAATTTAAATGAAGATGAGTATATGAAATTTTTAAGAAATAATATAAAAACATTGGATTTAAAAGGCCAAGAGCTATTGATAGTACCTGAAAATATGAAGTCAAAAGTAAAATCCATGGGATTAGTTCCGATGATATCTGATGATGAAACTGTAGAATCAGGGTTTATGTTGAAGAATAGGGATGTCACAATGAATTTTTCCTTTGATTCCCTGGTAGATTATTTAAGAGAAGAACTTGAATCTGAGATAGCACAAGATCTTTTTAAAGAATAGGAGTGATTTCATGGATAGAATGGATTTTATCCAAGGCGTGACCAGAACCAGAGTCCTTGAAACCAGGCTCCTATCAAAGGCAAGAATAGATAGGATGATAGAAGCTAAGGATATTGAAGAAGTTTTCAAAATTCTTAATGAAACTGAATACTCGAACGCAGTNNGGAATAAGCAGAAGTGAGGATTATGAAAATATTCTATCTCATGAACTGAAAAGAGTATATAAGTTGATGAGGGAGATTTCTAAAAATCAAATCGTAGTGGATTTAATGGCATTAAAATATGATTATCATAATTTGAAGGTATTGGTCAAGGAGAGAAAATTAAATAAAGATCTGGCTGATCTTTATATACCCATTGGAACTACAGACTTCCATAAGATAAAAGATGGATTTTTAGAAGGAAACCTGAGAGATATGCAGCCGGAGTTCAAAGATGCCATAGAAGCTGTTATAAAGGATTTTGAACTTACTAAGGACCCGCAGAGGATAGATTTGATTTTCGACAAATTCTATTTCGAGCATTTGTATAAGATGGCTGTAAATACAGGGATTGAATTATTCATAAACTATGTCCGGGACATGATTGACTTTATAAATATTAAGTCTTCTATTCGGCTTAAGAAGCAAGGAAAAGATATGGGATTCTTTGAAGATGTGCTTCTTCCCAACGGAAATATTGATAAGGATGCTATACTTTTTACCTTAAATGA
>DPSW01000250.1:4704-5163 GCA_003527145.1 Clostridiaceae bacterium
GATAAAGGGGTTGGAAGCTTATAAGACAACCGGCCGTTTATCAGACCTTGAAAAGTATATGGATAATTATCTCGTGGAGATCAATCAGCCTTCAAAATATGTGAGTTTTGGACCTGAACCCATTTTTTCTTATATAGTGGCAAAGGAAACAGAGGTAAAAACTTTGAGAATTATTATGGTTTCAAAGCTGAACAAGCTTTCACCAGATGCCACGAGGGAAAGGGTGCGTGATTTATATGTTTAAAGTCGCTGTTGTTGGAGACAAAGATTCAATTCTTGCCTTCAAAGCATTAGGGGTGGATGTTTTCCCTGTTTACGACCATGAAGAAGCCAGGAGAACTGTCGACACCATTGCCCGGAATAACTATGGTATTATATTTATCACTGAGCAGATAGCTAGTTTAATTCCAGATACCATAGAACGATATAATAAAGAGATAATCCCTGCGGTAATACTCA
>DPSW01000250.1:5199-5375 GCA_003527145.1 Clostridiaceae bacterium
AAGAGAGGGCTTATCTTGAAAGTTGGAAAGATAATAAAGGTATCTGGCCCCTTGGTCATTGCTGAGGGGATGGACGAAGCCAATGTATATGATGTAGTCCATGTTTCAAATAATAAGCTTATTGGTGAAATAATAGAAATGAGAGGTGACAGAGCCTCTATCCAGGTATATGAAGA
>DPSW01000172.1 GCA_003527145.1 Clostridiaceae bacterium
GCTCCTGCCCTTCGATAATACATTGTTTACCTTTGATTTGACAGGGAAGCAGGTTAAAGAAGCTATAGAGCATGGTATAATATTAAACAATGAAAAGACATTCAGATCAGGCCAATTCTCCGGGCTAAAGGTTAAATATGACTCGACCAAAGCAAGGGGAGAGAGAATAGTTGAAATTACATTGCTGGATGGGAGCCCGCTCGCAGACGACAAGGTTTATAAGGTTGTAACCAATGACTTCCAGGCAACCGGCGGAGATGAATACGTAATGTTTAAAGAAGGCAAGAATACTTTTGACACAAACATTCCGATAAGAGATGTTGTCGTAGATGAGATAAAGAAATTGAAGGTCATCAATCCTGTGGAAGATGACAGGTTAATAGATGTAGCAGGGAAAACCAGCATGGTCATACCTTTTGACTTTGATTTGGCAGCATAAGATAATAATAGGATTACAAGTAAGAAAGGTGCATAAGCGCCTTTCTTTTTTTCTCTTGTAGAAAGCCTGGCGATTTTGTATTATATATATAGACTTACAAGGGAGATGTTATGCTTGTCGATAAATATAGTGCTTGTAGAGCCTGAAATACCTCAGAACACCGGTAATATTGCAAGAACCTGTGCAGCAACAGGCTGTAAGCTTCACTTAGTAAAGCCTTTGGGCTTTTCTGTGGAAGATAAGTATTTAAAACGAGCCGGATTAGACTATTGGAGTTTGGTTGAGATTAAATATCATGATAATTTAGATGCTTTTTTCGATATGTATAGAGAAGGAAAGTTCTTCCTTTCCACCACTAAAGCTAAAAACAAATATACTGATTTAAAATATGAAAAGGATTGCTTTATATTGTTTGGCAAAGAAACCGCAGGATTGCCCAAGGATTTGCTTTTAAAAAATCCGGATGAATGCATAAGGGTTCCTATGATCGATGAAGCAAGATCCTTAAACCTTTCGAATTCTGTTGCTATAGTAGTTTATGAGGCACTAAGGCAAATCGGATTTCCCAATATGATATAACATAGAGTGTAGGGGGAGTTATTAATGGCTGTTGTTATTTTAACAGATACTATGTGCGATGTACCTAAGAAATTTGCAGATGAATATAATATCAGAGTATTGCCATTGACAGTAAATTTTGGGGAAGAATCCTTCAGGGATGGTATAGATATTACAGCAGATGAATTCTTTAAGAGACTGGAATCTTCTGAGGAACTGCCTAAAACATCCCAGATAAACCCTCCGCAATTTGAAGCTGTATTTAAGGAGGAATTGGGAAAGAGCAATGCTGTTGTCGCAATTCTGGGTTCTTCCGAATTGAGCGGCACGTATAACTCCGCGGTTATTGCCAGAAATAATTTGGAAAGCCATAATATATTTGTCATAGATTCAAGAGCGGTGACCTTGGGGGCAGGATTGCTGGTTATTAAGGCGGCGCGCTTGGCACGTGAGGGCAAATCTGCAGAGGATATAGTTGATAATATTGAAAAAGCCAAAGATAGGATGAAACAATTTTTTATTATAGGAAGCTTGAAGTATCTGTACAAAGGAGGGCGCATATCTCTTTCTGCTTCGGTGCTTGGTTCGATTTTGAACATTAAGCCTATAATAACTATGGTGGATGGAAAACTGGAGATGATTGAAAAAACCAGAGGAATAAAGAAGGCCATTTCCATAATGATGGATAATATAAAATCTAACGGTTGGACATTAGACGGTAAGGTGATAGGCATAAACCATACCTTATGTCCTGAACAAGCTGATTATATTGAAGAAATAATAAATATGTCCTTTAAGCCCAAAGAGATAATAAGAGGAGAGGTGGGATCTGTGGTAGGAACTCATGCCGGCCCCGGTTGTGTGGCGCTACATTTTGAATTATAGAGGAGAGGTGGAGTATGAGCAAGATTAAAATAATTACCGACAGTACATCAGATCTGCCAAGAGGTATAGCAGAAAAATATGATATTGAGGTTTTGCCTCTCACCATATTTTTTGATAAAGATGAATATAGAGATTGGGTAGATATAGCTCCAAACGCTTTTTTCGAGAGGATGAGAAATTCAGAAAAATTGCCAACAACATCACAGGTGAACCCAAACAGCTTTAAAGAAAAATATGAATTGTTTCTAAAGGATTATGACCATATAATATCCATACATCTGTCTTCAGATGCCAGCGGTACTTATAATTCTGCAGTAATTGCCAGGGAAATGGTCGGCGAAGATAAGGTAACTGTTATAGATACAAGAAACTATACCTATGGCTTCGGCCAAATGGTGATAGAAGCCGCAGAGATGGCGGGGGAGAGAAGGACAAAAGAGGAAATAGTTGATAGAATAAACTATCTGATAGATAATGTGAAAACTTTATTTGTGGTTGATACCCTTGAGTATTTAAAAAAAGGCGGAAGACTCTCTGCTACTAAGGCAACCATAGGGACCTTGTTAAACCTGAAGCCCATATTGACTGTTGACGACGGAAAAATAGTGGCGATTGACAAGGCCAGAGGGATGAAGAAAGCGCTGAAACGGATTGTGGAAATAATGCAGGAGCAAGGTACCAACTTAAAAGATCAGAAGGTCAAGCTCGGTCATGCGGATAATCTGGAGCATTTAAGAGACTTTGAAGCTGCCATCGAGGAAACCTGCGGCAAATTTGAGATGGAAGAATTTGAAATAGGCTGTGTCATAGGCGTATATTGCGGTCCGGGAACCGTGGTTATCCACTATATTTAAAAATTTTTTTAAAAACAAACAAATAAAGCTTGAATAGATTAGACAAATTGTATATAGTATAAGTATAGGAAATATCTATAAAAAAAATATACGATTTTTGGTATAATTTAATATGGTATGGATGAAGATTCGCGGGAGATGCCTATTAAAATAGGAGCCGAAGGAGTAAGTACGGAAAAGCCCGTTAATGAAACTCTCAGGCAAAAGGACCGCAGTCGGACATAACTCTGGAAAGCGTATGCACCGAAGGGGCAATTCTATTGATATAGAAGAATCTCTCAGGTTTAATGACAGAGATAGAGGCGAAGAAGCTTCTATCTTTTTTTATTGCATGAAAATTCCAATGATTCAAAATGTTTTTTAAAATATGTAAGGAGGGCTACCATTGTATAAAATTGTAAAGAAGGAAAACCTATCAACAAACATCTTCTCGATGGATGTTTTAGCTCCCCTGGTGGCACAGTCAGCTCAACCGGGTCAATTCGTAATCGTCATAGCTGACGAGAAGGGAGAAAGAGTTCCTTTGACCATATGCGATTATGACAAGGAAAAAGGAACAGTCACTATTGTTGCTCAATCTATAGGTTGTTCTACAAAAAAGATGGCTCAATTCAATGAAGGCGAATACTTCCATGATTTTGTAGGTCCTTTGGGACAGCCTTCAGAATATGTAAACGAAGATATCAATGAGCTAAAAAAGAAAAAAGTTCTATTCGTAGCAGGAGGAGTTGGCACTGCCCCGGTGTACCCGCAAGCCAGATGGTTCCATGAAAACGGCATAGATGTTGACGTAATTATAGGTGCTAAAACTAAAGATTTGATAATTCTTGAAGATAAGATGAGAAAAGTAGCAGGAAATCTCTATATAGCAACAGACGATGGCAGCTACGGCTTTAAGGGTATGATACCCAGTTTGATTGAAGATCTTGTGGTAAATCAAGGGAAAAAATATGACCTCATCGTATGTATAGGTCCAATGATAATGATGAAATTTGTATGTATCATGACTAAAAAGCTTGGAATCAAAACCATTGTAAGCATGAACCCAATCATGGTGGATGGTACAGGTATGTGCGGCGCATGCAGGGTAACAGTTGGGGATGAAACAAAGTTTGCTTGTGTGGATGGACCTGAATTTGACGGTCATCTTGTGGATTTTGATGAAGCACTCAGAAGGCAAGCGCAATATAAAAATGAAGAAGCAGAGAAAAATGAAAAACATGTATGCACATGTCATAAAGGAGGCGCTAACTAATGAACAGATTTGAGAGGGTTCCCATTTCAGAGCAATCACCTGAAGTTAGAAGCCACAACTTTGAAGAGGTTTGCCTTGGATATACGGAAGAGGAAGCTGTAGCAGAGGCCAAAAGATGCCTTAAATGTAAAAATCCTCAATGCGTAACAAAATGTCCAGTATCAATTAATATACCAGAATTTATTCATGAAATTGCCGAAGGAAATTTTGCAGAAGCTGCTAAAGTTCTCGCTAAATATACTGCACTTCCTGCGGTTTGCGGCAGGGTTTGCCCTCAGGAAGTACAATGTGAATCTAAATGCGTTCTCGGAAATAAGGGAGATGCTGTAGCTATAGGAAAGCTTGAAAGATTTGCCGCAGATTGGGGAAGAGACCATGATGTTGAAGTAGCGGAAGCTAAAGAGAGCAATGGACATAAAGTAGCAGTAATAGGCTCTGGGCCTGCAGGAATCACATGTGCCGGAGATTTGGCAAAGGAAGGTTATGATGTAACTATTTATGAAGCACTCCACAAGCCAGGGGGAGTTTTAGTCTATGGAATTCCGGAGTTTAGGCTTCCTAAAGAGACTGTTGTAAAACATGAAATAAAAAATTTAAAGAAGCTTGGGGTAAAGATAAAAACAAATGTCATCGTAGGAAGAACTGTTACAATAGATGATTTATTCGATAAGGGAAAATATGACGCAGTGTTTGTAGGTTCAGGTGCAGGTCTTCCTAAATTTATGGGAATACCCGGAGAGAACTATAACGGTGTATTTTCTGCAAATGAATTCCTTACTAGAAATAATTTGATGAAAGCTTATGAAGATGAATACGATACACCTATTAAGGTTGGCAGCAGGGTTGCAGTAGTAGGCGGAGGAAATGTTGCCATGGATGCTGCCAGAACAGCTAAGAGGCTTGGAGCAGAAGTATGGATAGTATACAGAAGATCAGAGGAAGAGCTTCCGGCAAGGGTAGAGGAAGTACATCACGCAAAGGAAGAAGGCATAAACTTTGAACTTCTTACCAATCCAACAGAAATAATTGGTGATGAAAAGGGCTGGGTAAAAGGTATTAAATGTGTAAGAATGGAACTTGGTGAACCTGACAAGTCGGGAAGAAGAAGACCAATGCCTGTTAAGGGGTCAGAATTCGAATTTGATGTTGATACTATAATAATGGCTCTTGGTACATCGCCTAATCCGCTAATTCCTTCCACCACAGAAGGTTTAGATGTTGATAAGAAAAAATGCCTGATAGCAGATGAGCAGGGTCAGACTTCAAAGGAAGGCGTTTTTGCCGGCGGAGATGCGGTGACCGGCGCTGCTACTGTTATTTTAGCAATGGGAGCAGGAAAAGAAGCTGCAGCTGCCATAGATAAGTATATTAACGGATAGTTTAAAAATAATAAGCGCAATTGATGTTGTCAAGCGATCATTTGTGGTAATATAATATTTATACTAAAGAGAGCAGGCTGAGTTCAGCCTGCTCTCTTTAGCGAAAGAATATGGCGGTAAAGGTAAGGAGTAAAATATAATGGATAAAGACAGTATAAAAGTGACAAATGCAATAGTTCATATTTTGGATTCGAGCATGGATATGCCGGTTCTATCAAACGCCCGGTTAGACTTAAGCGAAGAAATAGAGGATTTCATTAAAATCCATATATTTAAGATTTTAATGAGCGATAATTANNACTATTGTTACAAGGAATTAAGTACATACTTGGACAATAATGATTTTATTGCTGCAACTAAGAATCTTTCGCTGCAATTATTTACCCTTATGAAGAAAAATGTTGATATTCCTGCTGCGGATCTCATTTTCGCAACATTCAATTATGAAGGCGATTCATATTTTTCAATACTTAAAATGAATTACAAGAGCTCATATATTCACTTCGTTGAAACAATTGATACAGGTGCTAAAAATACGATAATAAAGCAAAAAACAGTTTTACCATCTGAAGCCCAAAGTCTGGATGAGGTTGTTATTATTAATCTGGATGATTTTTCAGTTAAAATAGTTGAAAAAAAATATTTAATAAACGGCCAAAAGGAGTATTATTTATCCCACTACTATCTTGGATGCCAGCCGGAGTTGTCCTCCAAATCCAAACTTGATATTGTAACAAAAACAGCAGATCAGATTAACAAAAAGCATTTTAATGATGATATCGAGAAAAAAATGCAATTTAAGAAAATATTATTAGACAATTATGATGAGCATGGCGGGTTCAATGTAGATGATGTAATCAATGAAGTTTTTGAGAATAATGTAGAGGCGAAAAATGAGTTTAAAGAAAAAATAATTAATCAGGGATTAGATAAAAAGGAATTTCAGATTCAGAGCAAAAGCAACTTTAAGAAATTGGAGCGCCAAATTATCAAAACCGATACGGGGATTGAGATAAATATTCCTCTCGATCAGTATGCGGATACGGACAGACTAGAATTTATAACGAATACAGACGGCACTATATCTATTCTAATAAAAAATGTCGGCAAGCTTGTGGGAAGATAATTTGAAATCTATAATAGGGGTAAAATAATAAATACTTATAGATCTATTTTCCACAAGTATTT
>DPSW01000307.1 GCA_003527145.1 Clostridiaceae bacterium
TCTAATTTCTTTTTCGGTCAAGGCCCATGGACGCCTTGGCAAATGTTCTGTTTTGGAATTATAGGATTTTTAGCAGGCATTTTATTTCAGAAAGGAATCCTTAAAAAAACGAGAGCATCCTTATGCATTTATGGAGGCTTATCTACATTTTTCATCTATGGAGGCATTATTGATATTGGCAGCCTTCTGATATTTACCTCTCATTTTTCTTGGAAGGCATTGATGGCTACCTATATTACAGGGTTCTGGTTTAATATGGTACATGCTGTCGCCACAGTTTTCTTTCTATACTTTATATCCCAGCCTATGATTGAAAAGCTGGATAGAATTAAAATAAAATACGGACTTATCGAGGCGGATCAGATCGCCAATAGCTGACCGGAAAACCGGAGGCACTGCTCATTACGGGTGGTGCCTTTTAATATAGATTGTAGAGAAACATCGAGAAAGCTGTGAGAATGAAACAGGAAAAATTTTTGCAATGCAAGGGTTTCAGAGACTAAAAAAATAAAAGGGGGAAAATGAAATGAAAAAGAACCTTTCAAGAGTTTTTTCAATGCTGCTGGTGTTTACGCTTGCATTCAGCCTAATGGGGCCTCAGGTTTTTGCAGCCACTATAACCGGTGTAACCTTCGATGATCCGGCAGATTTCGCTATTGTCCGGACAGCAGGTGCTACAGAGTCAATAAAGGCAGTGGCGTTGACAGGTACGGGAACTCCGGGAGACCCTTATGGCAAACAGGATATTGTGGATGCAGCCAATGTTTCATGGACAAGCACAAATACGGGTATTGTTAAATTCCTAAGCGGAGGCTCTGAGGTAAATTCAATATCCGGAACAGACACTGTGACTATAAAAGTAGTAGGCGCAGGAAGAGCCAATGTTGTAGCATCCTATGCCGGGTATACGGTTCATTCGGTTGTGGACTCCAGCACGGATAGCAACACTTTGTCAACAGGCATTGATCTCGAAGTTAAAGGCAAAGTCACAGACCACTTTACAATCAATGATATGGATGTGCAGTTGTTTTCTTTGAAGGCCATATTTGGACCTTCCTATAATGATTCCAGTGTGCTCCAAAACAAGGTGACTGCTCTCCATGCACTGCTTTATGGCTTGGAAAGATATTATGACCCAGACTATTCAGGGGGAGTAGAAGTAACGGATGTCCATGATCCCGCCTGGGATTGGGATTGGGTTTCTACCAATGTGATGATTAACTATGGCGGGGCCTATGTATACAAAATAGGCGCAGATATCAACTGGTGGGTTTATAAGGTAAACGGCTCATCACCGGCTTACGGGGCATCCCAATATGTATTGTCCAATAATGCAGTGGTATACTGGGAGTCGCTAAAGTAGGTTATATAATAGAATAACAAGACCGAAAGAGGGTCTGAGTCTCTAAATATTTTGCTAAAGGAGAATCAAATTTGGGGTTCTCCTTTAGCGCCGTAATAAAGAGAAAAGGAGAGATGCAGTATTATGAAGAAAAAGAAGAAAATATATCTGTTTATTTTGACTTGCATTTTTATGTTTTACGCTGTTTATCCCGCCTTTGCCGCAGGCATCACCATGGATCCGTATAAAGATAGATATAAGGCTGGAGAAAATATAGAGTTGATAGCGGAGGATTTTATATATGAAGATGGAGTGAATTGGTACTATAAAGATAAAGACGGGGGAAAAGTAGTCATTAATGAGGATGGGGGCCGCATCCAATCCTTAGTGATCCCTAAGAATGATACGGAAGAAACTGTAACCTCTGTAGTATACGCTGTATATGGAGGGGATGCCAGGTGGACAGAGTTTAGCATTGCTCCGAAAACTTTCAAGCAAACAAGCTTATATCCTTTGCATAAAAGAAAGGGAAATTTAGATAAACCTACAGAGGTTTGTATAGGTTTTGACAGAGAAGTAATAATTGACAATGAAGTAAACTCTAGGGTAAAGGTTTATGCCGGAGGCAATGAAAAGACCCCTACACCGACGGAAACACCTGAAAGAACTTATGAGAATGTTCTAAAGCTAAAGGATGACAATAAGACTGTAGTATTAGATTTAGAGAGTATATGGTCAAGCGGAAACTGGTATTACATAGAAGTGGAAGGAGCAGCTATTTGCGATAAAAATAACCCTGATATCAAGTTTGAGGGCATAAAAAATGGGGATTGGTATTTTATGCTGCTTGAACCTAGAAATATTGAGATAAATAATAAAGCTGTAAAGGCCAATATGCCCATAGGTACAAGTCAGGCTTTGAGTTACATAGAATATAACGGATTTTCAAATGTGATATGGGAATCAAGCAATAGTGATGTCATTAAAATTGAGAAAACAGTTGACTGGAATGGAAAAGTTAAATGGACTGCCACGGCTAAAAGCGCGGGCAAGGCTACAATTAAGGTATATTGTGTAGGATATGAAGATATAAACGCCGAAATGAAAATAAATGTGCAAGTTCCTAAGGATATAAAGCTTGTATATCTTGAGACTGAAAAAGAGGTTCATGAGTTGACCTTAGGCATAGATGAGGTGGAGGATATAACAGTCCTTGTATTGGATCAATTTGGAAGCAATATGGGTTCTCCGGTGCCTGTTGAATGGAATTGGGAAGGAGAAGCAGCCGGGTATATAACAGAGGATACCAGCGGAGGCTCAGCTACTCCAAACTGGGGACATATTAGTGGAGTTAAGGAAGGCCAGACCAAGGCTACGGTTTCTGTAAAAATATCCGAGGAAGAATACGCTTCAAAGGAGCTTATTATAAATGTGGTTCCTCAAAGCTATGAAATAAAAGAACTGGCAAAATTCTCAGGCGGCACATGGTTAACTCCCCCCAGCGGCTATCATGAAATGGATGAAAAAGGGATATTGTTTTATGTGACCGACGGGAAAGCATCGGCTATAGACGGAAAAACCGGGAACGCATTATGGGGTCCCATAAATTTAACCTCTGAATATGGAGTCGATTTTGGGCTTCCCCAGTTGGATGGAGAAGGAAATATATATGTATCCGGCATTCCCAAGGATGACGGGTGGGGTGGTACGACGGAAAAGACTGTGCTTGTTTGCCTGAAAGCTGAGGATGGCAGTGAGCGTTGGAGCTTTTCGGGACAACCATCCGATGCTTCTGCGGGAATAAGGGATATAAGAATAGGAGAAAAATTTATTTATGTACTGACTAAGAATGGAAAGCTTTATCAGATTAATAAGTCTGATGGCAGTGCTTCCTGGACAAATCCGTTGGCTGTAGAGACGAATAATCTGGAAGCAGATTCGGAAGGGCTGAGAGGCAACGGAGTTATGCTCCTTTTGAAGGATGGGGGATTGTATATTTCAGAGGGCGATTCCATAAGCTTTATAAGTGAGGATGGAGAGAAGCAGCAAATTTATAAAGAAACAGGAGCAAAGCTTTATTTAGAAGACAGGGGTAAGGATAGCATGATATTGCAGAAGAAATCAGGGGAGAAATATGAGCTTTTGTCTATAGACAAGGAAGGAAACAAAAAATGGGAGTGCTCCGAGATTTCCGGAAGGGTAGCGGCAAGCAGTGATGAAGATGGAAATGTATATGCGGTTCAAATTACAGATGAAGAAAATGAAAGAGAAAGNNAGAAAGCAAAGCTTATTTTCTCAATGGAAATGATGGCGCAGTGAAAAAAACCATAAGCCTTGAAACCGTTGTTAGCCTGAGAATCGGAGATCCTTCCAAAAGTATATTCAAGCCTGTTATAGGCGCGGATGGCCTTGTTTATATAAGCATCCGGGGGGTTTTTGTATTGAATAAATCAGGAGACCTGTTGAGAACCGTTCAGCTTTCTTATTTAGATGGGAAAAGGTTTGTAGCTGTTCCAAGGACCATGACTGTTGATAAAGCAGGGAAAATCTTTGTAAGTGCAGGCAGAAGAGGACTCATAGCTATGACTGAAAGAGCTGAGACAGAAGGCCTCAATATCAAACTGGAAGGTCATGAGCATCTGAGCTTAGACAGCTGCAAGGATATGATGCTCAAGCTGAAAAATAATTCTGATAAGAATGAAGACATAGTTATAAAGACTGTTCTTGTTGACAGGCGAACAGCTGAAATCCTCAGTCATACTTCCTTTGAGGATGCTGTTGCTGCAAAGGAAACAAAGAATTATTCTATGGGTATAAAGATACCTTCTGCAGGAAGCTTTAAAGTCGAGATAAGCATAACTGATAAGACCGGAAAAGTCCTTTGGAATGAAGAAGTATTAATAAATGAATAGAGGTGATAGTTATGAAAATGCTTTGTAAAAGAATTTTTGCCTATGTGTTAATGCTTTGCATCATATTTGGAGGAATTCAGTTCTCTGTATTAGCAGAAAAGGAAAAGGCCACTCTTCAGGATATTGAGGATGCCATTAATTTAACCCTTGGATATTATAGAGACAAGTCTATTATAGAACTTGATTGGGAGGCAGTGTCAATAAACGCCGTAGGCGGAGAAGTGAATACTTTTGGAACTTATGGACTTTCCTATATAGATCAGTTAAAAAAGAAAATAAAGACAAATGGAATAGATATCATAGGAAAACAGATGACAGATTATGAGAGGACTTCCTTGGGCATATTATCGGCAGGTGAGGATCCTACCGATTTTCAGGGGGTCAACCTTATAGATAAAATAGCGGAATGGCCTAATCTAAGTCAGGGAATAAATGCCGGGATATGGGGGCTCATAGCCTTTGATGCAGCCAATGCGAAAATACCAGAGGGCGCCGTAAATACAAGGGAAAGCCTTATAGATTATATACTTAAAACAAAAGCCGGCACAGGCTGGAGCTATGGAGGCACAGAGCCGGATCCTGATATGACGGGTATGGCCTTATATGCTTTAGCACCATACAGAGAGCGCCTTGATGTAAAAAAGGCAGGAGAAGCGGCAATACAATGGCTCAGTGAGAACCAAAAAGATACAGGCGGCTACGCTTCCTGGGGAACTTGGAATTCAGAATCCATCTCTCAGGTAATACTGGGAATCACCGCATGGGGAGTAGACCCTCAGGGTGAAAAGTTCACAAAAGATAATGGCAATGCAGTCACAGCCCTTTTGGAGTATCAGATAAAAACAGGGGCAGATAAAGGCATGTTCATGCACACGACAACGCCGGATGCTGTGTTTGCTACGCCTCAAGGACTTCAAGCTCTTGCTGCCTTGAGGCAGTATTATGACAAAGGATTTTCCACCGTATTCTATCATATCGTTACAAGCGGAGGACCGGCAGATGAAATAACAGGGCTGACCCTTTCTCCTTACGGTCTGGAGCTGGAGCAAGGAAAAACCTTTGAGCTGGGCCTGAAAAACCAAAGAAATTTCTTCATATCAAATGATAAAGCTCAATGGAGCACAGATAGACCGGAAATCGCATCTGTAG
Organism: Clostridiaceae bacterium; assembly: GCA_003527145.1. Taxonomy (GTDB): domain Bacteria; phylum Bacillota; class Clostridia; order Lutisporales; family Lutisporaceae; genus Lutispora. Next base: position 5,404 of record DPSW01000307.1, read on the forward strand.
ATGAAAATGGAGTGCTGACGGCTAAGAAGACCGGAGAAGTAAATGTTACGGCGGTTTTGAAAACGAATCCTCCAGTTAATGCATATATGCAGGTAAAAGTGGTGGAATCGCCATTTATAATAGAAGATGTAACGGACAGCCCGCCGATTAGCGGCAAAAAAGGCATCAAGGTAAAGCTCACCAACAAGACGGAAAAGGAACAAAATGTTCTTTGCATAGCAGGGCTTTATGAAAAGGGAACGGAAAGGCTTGATAAGCTAAATTATATTGAAAAGACTTTTAAAGCAGGAGAAATTCATGTTTTTGAAGCTGAGTTTGATGTTGCGGAAGCTTATAAGAATAATTATGAAATACGTGTGCTTATCTGGGAAAACTGGTCAAAGGCAAGGCCCTTTGCTCCGGCTTATATGAGATAAGGCAAGATAATATGATTACCTTATTTTAGGAGGGATATGATGAAGAGTATACAAAAAAGCGCCTTGGCCATGCTGCTGATATTCATAATGCTTTTTAGCCTCATGCCTGAGCTTTATGCCTTTGATGATTTAACCGCTAACATAAAATCGGAAGGCTCAGAAGTTCTGATAGAGGGTGTTACGACCCCGGACAACTTTGTAAGCCTAGTGGTGACCAGAGATAAAGACGGAGATCGGATGTATGCGTCTCAAACAAAATCCGATGCAAAGGGAGATTATAAATTTGCATTTCAGCTGGATAAAGGGAAATATGATGCTGTCTTAAGCAGCAATGGTATACAAAGGCTTAGAAGCTTTCAAATAAAAAGCGGTGCCGCTGCCACAGCTACAGTAAGGGCTGAAGGTATAGAAAAGACCCTGCTTCCCCTTACAGAAATTGCTATAGAGGATGGCGAAAGCACTCTTATAAAAACAATAGAAAAAGCATTAATTAAGGGAAATGTTCCCTACATCATGGTTGGAGAACTAGTGCAGACAATAGACGGCGAAGACGGCTGGCAGTATATGCTGAATGGAAAGGGCGGGCAGATAACCCCGGCTACCAAGCTCAATGCCGGTGATGAGATAGTGCTTGTGCGGGGGCATTTGGTAAATCCTATAATAACAAAGCTGGAAGTCTCAAAAAACAAACTGGAACTGGGAGAAAGCTTTGCAGCGAGACTGGTAAAAATAGAGGATGGAAGCGGCCCTTTAGAGGATATGCTTGTCCGGTTTGAAGAGCAGGAGAAAAGCACTGATGAAAATGGAATAGTTACCTTTGATACGGAGTTGAGAGGGGCCTATAAAGTGGAGGCTCCTATGGAGGGAAGACTTATAAGGCCTGCGCCCGTATTAGTTGAAGCCACCAAGGAAAAGCCTCGGCCAAGCTATGGCAAGATGTCGATAAAGATGAGAATAGAAGGCTACAAAGGAACTATATTTGACGGAACTATAGATTTTGATACGGAGGATTATAAAGGATCGGAAGGGAAATATATTTTTACCGATATTGATGGTAAAAAATATACCAATTCAAATCCTACTGTGCTCCTTGCAACAATATTGGCATTAAATAAGGCAAATATAGGAAATAATAAAGCCGCTTATAACGACAACTATATGGCAAGGATTTCAGGAGAAGAGGAATTTGATTTTGCCAAAGAGCATTCTACCTGCGGATGGATGATAAGGTCAAATAATCAATTGATTTATGAGGGAGTAGGAACATGGCCTATAAGAGATGGTGACAGCATATTGTGGACGTATACGGCCATGGATGCCCATACGGGATATATAGAAGCAAGCTCGCAGTCTTTAAAAACAGGAGAAAAACTCATAGTAAACGTTACCGGGAGAAGTAATAGAGACAAGGATATAGGCGGATATGGACATAAGACTGCAATAGAAGGGGCTACAGTATATGTAGGAGACAGGACATACACCACAGATAAGAATGGGAAAGCAGAAATATTAATGGACAAAGAGGGTTCCTTTGAAGTTTATGCATTAAAGCAGGACAAGAGCTCTGTATATAAAGGCTATAGTTTCCCGCTGGTTTCCAAAACGGAAAGGGTAAAGGTTGTAGTGACAAGCGGCAGCTCAGGAAATGATTCAGATAAAGTACCGCCTGTTATTA
>DPSW01000232.1 GCA_003527145.1 Clostridiaceae bacterium
GGCGCTCACTCGGGAGAAGCTTGCAGAAATTATTGATCTCTCTCCTCTCTATATCGGTCAATTAGAGCGTGGAGAGAGACAGATGAGCTTGAACACACTCATGAAGATTTCCAATTGCTTTCACGTTTCTACCGATTATTTGCTGAAAGGAAAAGACGCAGTCAATATCAATTACGGCGAGCAAAAAAGTTCATTGATCGATAGATGCTCCGAAGAAGAGATGTCAATAATCGAAGATATGATAAGAGTAATTCTGCCTCACATAAAAAAATAAAGCCAGGCACATGGGCAAATAGGCACATGGGGAACGGAAACCACAGAATGCACTAAAAAGCACTAAATTTCACTGAAGAAAATCTAAATCTTTATAATCATTGCTATTAACATCGTGCAAAAATCCGTGTCAATCCGTGTTCTCCGTCTCCTTCTGACGCCAGCGGCATACTCAAAGCTAGAGGCCAGAGGCTAGAAGCTAGCAGCTAGTAACTGACCCATAAGGAATACCATAGCTTTCGAAATCTGAGTTCTGAGCCCTAAATCCTGAATCCTATATTGTATATCTCCCCCTATAACTGGCAATAATCCTATTAGAGGGGGATGAAGTGAAGTGAAAACAAGAAAAAATTCCATCATCGCTTTAAACATTATTTTAATATTGGTATGCGGCTTCATATGTAAGGATGCAAGCTATGCATCAAAGAACGAAGAGCTTATACTCTCATGCTTTGAGCTGTCAAAGGCCGATATAGAAGAAGGTTCTCTGTCAGGCTGGACTGTTATGGATGAAACCTTTATGGATGAGCAGGGACTGAATTCTAAGCTTGATGCGCTGATACCCGGATTAGGCTTCGGTGAAAGCGATATAAAAAAAGAGATCCAGACTGCCGCAGATATGAGCAAGGCAGTCTTATACGCAAAGAAGGGTTCGGGTACATATCATATAGTTGTTGAATCCATGAGAAACGATGATGGAGAAGAAAAAAGCTATTGCAGCTTCAGAGCAATATATAACGGGACCTATGCTGATATCATACAGGATAAATATTTTGTCGAAAAAGTATTTCTTGAAGCAGGTATGCCTATAAAGCTTGATATGCTGATAACAGGAAGCTATGAAGAAAAGATAGCCAAAGAACAAGTAGAGGTCCTTGTTAAAAAACTGTTGAACCATATCAAAGCTTATGAGGTTGAAAGCATGAAGGACGAAGAAACAATAAGCGTCGCAGCTTACAGCAGCCAAGTGGGCGGCTATATATACTCGAGAGGCAGGAAGGTCAATGTTCAAGTAGCAATGCGATATAGCGAATATAGGGATAAAACCTATCTTTTGATTGGATCTCCTGTTATTCCTTTTGAATATTAACACAACTTATTTTTTCTGTGCTAATCCTTTTTGACGTTTTCCAGATCGCATAAAATTTTGTCTAATTCCTGACTGAATCTCAGAACAATGTCGCTGTCAATTCCATATTGTTCAATCAAATCATGAAGCTTTGCTCTCATGATTTCTATTTTTTTATAAAGATCGATTTTTGTCATTATGTTTCCTCCCGGAATTTCATAAACATTTCAATTCTAATACATAAGACGATAATATTCAATAAAAAGCGCCCGATATACTTCGGCAAATAATCATACAATCATACACATTTCGACTGTCAAAAGAAAACAGTCATAATTATTTATTCCCACAAATAGTATAGACATATAACAGTCAAAAGCTGGTTTGGAGTGGTGTATGTATGAAGAGGTATTCATTTAGCATTGTTTTATTGCTTTTTTTGATTTTCGCATTGCCTGTAATAATAATAAGCTGTTTCAAAAAACCCCCTAAAGAGCTAAAAACGGAAAGCCAGTTGTATGTGAATNNTGAAGGCGTTGTGGCAGCAGAAATGCCTGCAAGCTTTCATATTGAAGCCTTGAAAGCCCAAGCTTTAGCAGCCAGAACTTATACCTTGCTGAGGATGGTGAGCTATGGGGGAAATGGCTGCACTAAGCATCCGGGGGCTGATATATGTACAGAACCCGCCCATTGCCAGGCTTATAGAGATCCAAAGGCTCTGGGAAAGGCCTATAAGAAGATTCATGAGGCAGTTGCTTCCACTAAAGGAGAGGTTATTGTATATGAAAACGGGCTTATAGATGCGGTTTTTCACTCCACCAGCGGAGGCATTACGGAGAATTCCGAGGATGTATGGGTAAACAAGGTACCGTATCTGAGGAGCGTGCTGAGCCAATATGAAGACCATTCTCCAAAGCTCATAAGCACGAAAAATATCAGTATTGATGAATTTGTATCGGGCATGATGTCTTTGGACAATACAATGAAATTGGATAAGAAAAAATTGGCGGGCCAAATTCAAATAATTGAGAGGAGCAGCGGAGGAAGGATATTGAAGATGAAGGTGGGCAACAGGTATTTTAAGGGGAGGGATCTGAGGGATCAATTTGCATTGAATTCTTCAAACTTTACTATAGATGTCAATAAGAATGATATAAGCTTCGCAGTTGTCGGAAACGGCCATGGCATAGGAATGAGCCAATATGGGGCCGATGGCATGGCACAGCACGGCTCGACCTATAGAGAAATAGTAAAGCACTACTATACAGGCGTGGAAATCGCGCCGATGGAAAGCTTCCGTAAGGACTTTGAAGATTAATATATCTAAGCGAGAATATTGTGGAGCATCTTAGATTTTGTTAATGAAACACAGCGACCGCAGTTTCAATTGTTTGAGCGTTAGCGAGCTTTGAAGCTGCAGCGTAGTGAATTTACAAAATATTAGGTGCGTAACTTTAATTGGAGTGTGATATTTAATCGCATTTTATTGTATTTTTTTTCAAACCTCTGGCAATAATACTGGTGGAGGTGTAACAAATGAAATTTGATGAGTTTTTCTCGAAGCGCAAAATTTATATCCCTGTTGTAATCATAATAATAGCAATGTTGGCGACGGTGGGCGCATGGCAGTATAGGAATTACTTGGACAACAAATATTCAGGCATGGATTTTGAAAAAGGGCTGGATGAGTTTGAGGATTTGGATGAAGAACTGGATTATTCAGACAGAGGCATCAGTATTGTAGAAGAGGATACGGCAGAAAAAGCGGAAAATAAGGGACAAGATATTAAAGAAGTAAATGGGAGTCAACCCTCCAAGCCCAGCATTTCAGAGGGCAAAAAAGTTGATAAGGCTGTTACGGCGATAAAGATGCAGGAACCCAAGGTTGAAACAATGCTGGCTCCTGTATTCGGAACCATATGCCTGGATTTTTCGGACAGCGATCTTCTTTACTCAAAAACTCTGGATATGTGGACTACTCATGAAGGTCTGGACATAAAAGCTGAAGAAGGCAGCCAGGTGAGGGCTGTGATGGATGGAATAATATCAGAAGTAACGAACGACCCTCAATGGGGCATGACTATTGCAATAGATCATGGAGGCGGCATAACAACGATATACAGCAACTTATCAACTCTGGATATGGTCACTATAGGCCAGGAAGTCAAAAAAGGCGATGTGATCAGCGGCATAGGCAGGACTGCAATAATTGAGATAGCGGAGGAGCCCCATCTCCATTTCGAGATAATGAAGGGTGATAAGAATTTGGATCCCAAGCTTTATTTGCCTAAACAATCTTTGAAACGATAGGGGTGTGAGCTTAATAAATGTTCTATATTGATGAAATTCAGCATATGAATGTAAAAAAGACACAGATAAGGGGGTANNAAGAGAGAGCGCTTGAAATAGCAAAGTATATAATAAGCAGCAGGACGACTGTCAGAGATGCAGCCAAAATATTTGGTGTAAGCAAGAGTACAGTACATAAGGATGTTACCGAAAGACTGCCAAAAATCAATCCTGTGGTAGCTCTTCAGGTTAAGGAAATAATGGATAAGAATAAGGCAGAAAGGCATATAAGAGGCGGAAAAGCAACAAAGATGAAATATCAAACCNNCTTTGACTGTAAAGCTCCGGTAGTAAAATTGAGACCGGAGCTTAAATTTTGTCCGATAAAGAGGATTTTTGTATTTTATATAGAAATATATACGCTGGACTATTTGAAATTAAGGAATAGACTCGATAATTAATCTTCATAAATATATATTTTTTTAATGGAGGTATTTTGGATGTTTGGTGGACAAGATTTGGGTATAGATTTAGGTACGGCCAGCGTTTTGGTGTACATAAAGGGGAAAGGGATTGTACTGAATGAACCTTCCGTGGTAGCCATTGACAGGAATAACAATAAGATTCTTGCCGTTGGAGAAGAGGCAAGGCTTATGTTGGGCAGGACACCGGGGNNGAGACGGCGTAATATCTGATTACAATGTTACTGAAAAAATGCTCAGATATTTTATTGATAAAGCTATAGGAAAGAGGAAAATATTTAAACCCAGAATGGTTGTGTGCGTTCCCAGCGGAGTTACCGAAGTTGAAAAAAGAGCTGTAATAGACGCTGCTAATCAAGCCGGGGCCAAAACCACGAAGCTCATTGAGGAGCCTATAGCCGCAGCGATAGGAGCAGGGCTCGACATCTCAAAGGCAAGCGGAAACATGATCATTGATATCGGCGGAGGCACCTCGGATATTGCTATTATTTCACTTGGCGGTATTGTGGTTTCTTCCTCCATCAAGGTTGCGGGGGATAAGTTTGACGAAGCTATAGTAAGATATATGAGGAAGAAGCATANNAATGTCATGGTGGGAGAGCGCACAGCAGAAGATTTAAAGATAAAAGTGGGCACTGCATACCCCAGAGATGAAGAAGTAAAGATGGAAGTCAGAGGCAGAAACCTCATATCAGGGCTTCCCAAAACAATAGAGGCTACGGCTGAAGAAATGCTTGAGGCATTGGCTGAACCCGTATCTGCCATTGCAGACGCTGTACACTCCGTATTGGAGAGAACCCCGCCGGAGCTTGCAGCAGATATCAGCGACAGAGGTATCGTTATGACAGGAGGAGGCTCCTTGCTTTATGGATTAGATAAGCTTATTTCCAAGAGGACAGGCATACCGGTATATATCGCAGAGGACCCCGTATCCAGCGTTGCGCTGGGCACAGGAAAAGCATTGGAATCCATAGATTTGCTTCAAACCTCAGATCTGAACTCCAACAGAAGGATAAGCAGTTATTAAGCCGGAGGCTAGAACTCAGGATTCAGAGCTCAGAACTCAGATTTCGAAAGCTATGGTATTCCTTATGGGTCAGCTTCTGGCTTCTAGCCTCTAGCTTTGAGTATGCCGCTGGGGTCATGGGGGGACAGGGAACCACTGAAAGACACGTATTTTTTCACGGATTAACACGGAAGGATTAATTTATAATGCATAGGAAAGTGTAAATTTCTTTAATCTGCACTTTCCGTTAAATGCGTTTCAAGAAAGGCTTGTCATTGCTATGAAAGTTCGGCCCATTGTCATCCTGAAGGCTTTCGTTTACCGTTTGGGGGTATCGCATATTAATTCTGAATATGGCGTAGTTGACCTTTCCTAGGCTTCAAAGCCTATTTTTTGAATATCCTCTAAACTATCTCCATAAAAATACCGATAAAATATAGTGATACTTTAAAATATAATGAGAACAGGTGATAAAGTGATTCGAGGATTGTACATATCAGCTTCAAGCGCTGTTTCTGAAGGAAAGAGAATAGACACGATAAGCAATAACATTGCAAATGCCAATACGTCAGGCTTCAAAAAGGACATGTATATTACCCAGAGCTTTCCGGAGATACTCACCATGAAAGTGGGAGGAGAGTCGCTCAGTATAGGCGGCGTGAGGATGCCGGCTCCTTTCAACTATATAGGGACCATGAGCGCAGGTGTCCATACAAGTGTAGTGGCTACCGACTTTACCCAAGGCCATCATGATCCTACGGGGAATCCTTTGGATGTTGCCATATCCGGCAAAGGCTTTCTGGCGGTAGAAGCAAACGGCGGGGAAAGGTATACCCGTGACGGCAGCTTTGTCATAGATGCAGAAGGCTATCTGGTCAATAAAGACGGCTATAAGGTTTTAGGGGAAAAGGGCTACATAAAAATCAGCGGTGAAGATATAAAAATAAATGAAAAAGGTGAAATAACATCGGACGGCGTACTTATTGACAGGCTGAAGCTTGTAGATTTTCAGGATTATAGTGCTTTGATGAAGGAAGGAGATAATCTCTACACTATAATTTCTCAAGAATGGGCCGATAATGATAAGGCTTTCGAAGGCACTGTCCGACAGGCCTTTATCGAAGGCTCCAATGTAAATTCGGTGAGGGAGATGGTAGATATGATAGCCATGCTCCGTACTTATGAAGCAAATCAAAGGCTTATAAAAGCCCATGACGAGTTATTGGGCAAGGCAGTAAATGAAGTAGGAAGATTATAGGAGGTATGAATCATGATGAGAGCGCTTTGGACTGCAAGCACAGGCATGACAGCTCAACAGCTTAACGTAGATAATATATCCAACAATCTGGCCAATGTGAACACAGTGGGCTACAAGAAATCAAGGGCAGAGTTCAAGGACCTTCTATACGAAACCCTGGAGAGAGAAACCGTGAGGGATGGAGAAGGCAAGCCTGTAAGTGTACAGGTAGGCCACGGAGTCAGGACTGCCGCTATAAATAAGTTCTTTACCACAGGAAATCTTGAGCAGACCTCGAATCCCTATGATTTGGCCATAGACGGCCAGGGCTTTTTCAAGGTTATAGGGCCCAATGGTGAAGAATTATATACCAAGGATGGAAGCTTCAAGGTGTCCATAGAGGACGATTCGGCAAGGCTGGTCACCTCTGACGGATATTATATTCAGGGTGACGGCGGAGAAATAGATTTGGGCACTGATATGAAGCAGGTCATAATCGATGAAGCGGGCAATATTGTAGTTAAAAGAACGGATGATACCTTGGAGGAGCTGGGAAGCTTGGTCATAACAACCTTTGCTAATCCTGCAGGCCTGGAAAGTGTCGGCAGCAATTTCTATAAAGCTACCGGCGCCAGCGGACAGCCTGTAGATACAGCCAATGACGGTTCAGGCGGATCTATACTTCAGGGATTTTTGGAATACTCAAATGTCCAAATAGTTGAGGAAATGGTAAAACTGATCCAGGCGCAAAGAGCCTATGAAATAAATTCTAAATCCATACAGACTGCAGATGAGATGCTTGGTCTGGCTAATAATCTGAGAAGATAGGATTTAAGAGGTGGAAATATTGATAAATCCCATTAATTCGGACAATAATATACAAATGAAGGCAGCTTTGGACAATGCTAAAGCCACGCAGGACCAATCCTTCGAAGAAATGCTGCAGAAGGCATCAGCCGGCAAGGATGAAGCAAAGCTTAGGGAAGCATGTGCAAATTTGGAGTCCGTATTTTTGAATATGATGTTTAAAAGCATGAGGAACACCGTAGAAAAATCAGACCTCATGGGTGAAAGCTTTGCTACCGGAGTTTATGAAGATATGCTCTATGAAAAATTTGCAGAGGAGGCCTCCAAGGGCAAGGGCCTGGGCTTGGGAGAACTGCTGTACAAGCAGCTGTCGGCAAATATCAAGAGAGATGAAGAGGAATAACATGCTGGACATAAAAGAAATACAGAAAATAATACCTCATAGATATCCTTTCCTTTTGGTGGATAAGATTGTTGAAATCGAATACGGCAAAAGAGCTGTAGGCATTAAAAATGTTACTATGAACGAACCTTTCTTTCAAGGTCATTTCCCCGGCAATCCCATTATGCCGGGTGTTTTGATAGTGGAGGCCATGGCACAGGTAGGGGCGGTTTCCATACTGGCTATGGAGGAGCACAAGGGCAAATTGGCTGTATTCACGGGAATAGATGGACTTAGGTTTAAAAGACAGGTCATACCTGGTGATATTCTGCGAATGGAAGTCACCATGATAGCGATGAAGCGCGGAATAGGCAAGGCTAAGGCTGAAGCTTACGTGGGAGAGCAGCTTGCTGCCTCAGGGGAGCTTATGTTTGCGATAATCAACGGATAAGACAGGGAGACGGCAACCACTGAAAGGCACGGGAATCTCACAAAAAATCCCCAGAGCTCGTTACCTCAGTTTCTGAGCTCTGAGTTCTGAATC
>DPSW01000495.1 GCA_003527145.1 Clostridiaceae bacterium
CTAGAATAGAATATATATAGTGCAGAAACTGTTAATAAGGGGTGCTGTAAGTTGAACATAAGTTTTAAAACAATTGCTGTACTATTGATTTTTATGGTAATTATTCTGATATTTGGCTCTGCGGTTCTATTTCTATCAGGAGATAAAATTGCTCCAAATGTGTCTATAGATGGATTTGATGTGGGAAGGATGACCAGGGGAGAGGCCATGCTTCAGCTTAGCAATGCCTTTGATNNAAGGATATAAGCTACAGCTATGATTATGGAAAGGCTGTTGAAGAGGCATACAAAATAGCAAGGGAAGGTAATATTTTCAGAAGATATGTGGATTCCATATATGTAAGGCTGAACAAGAAGGAAATAGGGATAGGATTCAGTTATAATAGAGATAGCATAGCAAAGCTCATCAAGGATATCTCAAAAGAAATAGATAAGGAGGCAAAAGATGCGGCTATCAGGTTAATTTCAGGTAAATTTCAGATAACTGAGGAAAAGCCGGGCGCTAAACTAAACCAAGAAAAGGCAGTAAAAATGATAGAGGCCGGTGTCGTTGAGAGAAGCATTGCAGCGATAGAACTGCCGGTGGAGGTTATCGACGCAGACATAAAAAGCTCTGAACTTGCCAATATTACCGATAAATTAGGAGAATATGCTACGAGCTTCAATGCGGGCAATCAATCAAGATCCAGCAATATCAAGATAGCAACAAAAAGCGTTACGGATGTATTAGTCCATCCCGGGGGAACCTTTTCGCTAAACAAAACCATAGGCCCCAGGCTTGCGAAGTATGGATACAGAACCGCTAAGGTTATCATCAATAATGAATATGTAGACGGTATAGGAGGAGGCATATGTCAGGTATCCTCAACCTTGTATAATGCTGCGCTGCTGTCTAACCTAAAAATAGTCGAGAGGAAGAATCATTCTCTGCCTTCCGATTATGTCAGCATGGGAAGAGATGCAACCATATCCGGAGACTATATTGACTTGAAATTTATGAATAACTCTAAATATCCTATATATATATATGGTGAAGTAAAAGGCAATCAGGTCAAATTCAGCATATATGGGAAAAACGAGAATCAGGGAAAACAAATAAAGATAAAAACTGAAGTATTAAAAAAGATTGAACCTAAGATAAAAATAATAGAGGATAACTCATTGCCTGTCGGTAAAAAAGTTGTTGAAAAGAAAGCAAAACCCGGTTATGTAGTCAGGAGCTACAGGGTCCTTGTGGAAAACGGCAAAGAGATTTTGGTAGAACCTCTGTTTACAGATACCTACAGGGTATCGGACGGTGTAACTCGTGTCGGAACAAAGCCTGTTCAGATTATTGAGGAAATCAAATCACAAGATNNTAATTGCATTGGAGTATAGAAGATGAAAAGTATTTATTACACAAAAGAAGTCAAATGCCCAGTATGTTCACTGCCTTTTTCCAGTACTAAGGTAAGAACCAGTGTTTTAAAAATGGAACACAAAGATGAAGATTTTTGTGTACACTATAAAGAGCATAATCCTATTTATTATGATATATTTGTTTGCCCCAATTGCGGTTACGCTTCTTCGGAAAATTCCTTTAATGATTTAGGAAGCAAAGATATAAAAACTCTGATAAATGCTTTTTTAGGAAGGAGCATAGGCAGAAATTTCTGCGGAATCAGAAGCCATACAGATGCATTGGATAGCTATAAGATCGCGTTATATACTGCAAACCTGATAGATGGAAGAAAAAGCTATACAGGCGGATTAGCCTTAAAAACCGCCTGGATGTATAGATATATAAATGATCCAAACGAAAGAATCTTTCTGAAAATAGCTCTTGATTCTTATACTGAAGCCTACGAAAAAGAAAGATTCCCTATAAATGGCATGGACGAGCTTACAGTCATATATTTAATAGGCGAATTGTCCAGGAGGCTGGAAATATACGATAAGGCAATAGAGTGGTTTAGCAAGGTCGTAAGCCATCCTGAACGCGAATTTAATGTTAGGATAGAGAAATTAGCCAGAGAACAATGGCATTTGGTCAGAGATTTATTGAAGAAAATTTAATATTGATTTCACAGAAATTCCATTGAATATTTGGAAAATTCTAATTAAAATTAAGTATAACAAATAATGGGGGTGAATACATTGAGAGATATGAACAGCACTGCCTTGAAAATAGTTGATAATGTAGGTCTGGCCTTTGTCGGGAAACGGAGCGTAATCGAAAAGATTGTAGTAGCCATACTGAGCAGCGGCCATGTACTGATTGAAGATGTACCCGGGGTGGGAAAGACAACTCTGGTACAAGCCATAGCAAAGTCCTTGGGATGCAGCTTCAAAAGGATACAGTTCACTCCTGATTTGCTGCCCTCAGATATAACCGGAATATCCGTATATAATTCTAAAACCGGTAATTTTGAGTTCAAAGAAGGCCCCATTGTGGCAAATGTTATTTTGGCTGACGAAATAAATCGCAGTTCTCCAAAGACTCAATCAAGTCTATTGGAAGCAATGCAGGAAGGCCAAATAACAGTTGACGGGATGACGTATAAGCTTCCTCAGCCCTTTGTGGTATTGGCAACTCAAAATCCCATCGAATATGAAGGGACCTTTCCCTTGCCGGAGGCTCAATTAGACCGCTTTGCCATGCGTGTGAAAATCGGTTATCCGGATTTTGAAGAGGAAAAAAACATACTTA
>DPSW01000106.1 GCA_003527145.1 Clostridiaceae bacterium
CCCCTAATACATGGTATAGCATTGACGAATATTATAGAAAGGCTAATAATCTGGCTGAGAGTTTTAACAGCAACTTCAAGCAATTTAAAGATGTACCTGAAGACATTTTGAATGCAGAGCCGGAAAAAATGCCTGAAGATTATATAGTTTAAGTTCAATAAGATGAGCAATTTGGCTTAATTTAATGGAGCAGCGGATAACTATTTAGCCGCTGCTCATATAATTGTCTTTTCTTATTTCATTTCCTGGATCAAGGCTTCAACCAGAAGAGCTGCTTTTTCTAAGTTGTCAATAGTTATAAATTCCTCAGTACTATGTGAGTTGCTCATTCCGACACCTAGAGTCACAGCTTTAATTCCTGCTTTGTTTAAAATGTTGGTATCGCTGCCGCCGCCTGTAGATTTTGGAGTGTAGATTATATTTGATCTCCTCATTGCAGCCTCGGCAATCTTCAATATAGGGTCGCTGCTGTCGATAGAAAACCCGGTATAACAATCCTGAGTGTCAATCGTCAACTTTGCATTAGCATCGTTGCAGGCATCTTCAAGACATTTAATCATATGGATCACCTGATCATCCAGTTTTTTAGGATCCAGGCTTCTGGCTTCTGCCTCCAAGTTTAAAAGATCACATACTATGTTGGTCGAATGACCTCCGCGTATTATGCCGATATTAGCAGTTGTTTCTTTGTCTATGCGGCCGAGCTTCATACTGCTTATAGCTCTGGATGCTGTTACAATCGCATCTACTCCTTTTTCCGGACTTAGCCCTGCGTGGGCAGCTTTACCGTCTATTCTGGCGTTTATTAATTTTTGTGCAGGGCCTTGAACAATGACTGTACCTACGTCGCCGCTGCTGTCAAAAACGAATGCGGTTTTTGATTTTAAAATAGAGTGATCTAGATATTTAGCACCCAGAAGGCCGATTTCTTCACATATTGTAAATACTATTTCAATGTCGCCATGAGATATATCTTTTTCAATCACAGATTTTACTCCCTCAAGAATGCTCGCAATGCCGGCTTTGTCATCTGCTGCTAAAATGGTAGTTCCGTCGCTTGTGATGACATCACCGATTATTTGGGGTTTTATATTAAGCCCCGGGTTTACCGTATCCAGATGGGCTGCAAGCATCATAGCAGGTACATTTTTGTTTCCGGATATTTTAGCTATGAGATTACCGGTATTTGAACCCGCTTTTATATGCGCATCATCAATTATAGTTTCAAAGCCCATTTCTTCCAGCATCGCTTTCAATCTGAGAGCCAAAGCTTTCTCATCTTTACTCACACTGTTGACCTTTACAATATCAAAGAAAGTTGAAATCAAACGTTCTCTATTCAAATCCGTACCTCCTAATTATTATAATTGTCCATATTATAGCATATCAATGGTTCCTTCGGCTTATATGAAATTTTCATATATATATTGAGCTGGACTTCATTCAATGCTAAAGTCAAGCTTTTTAACAGTTTTTGTTCCTATGAATATTATGATAATAAGGTTTAAAAAGAATTCAAAAAGTATTTTAGTTAGGGGTGTTTAGATGACTATTTATGTAGTAAAAAAGGGAGATAGCCTATGGTCCATATCCAGGCAATTTGGCGTCCCTGTAAACACAATTATTGACGCCAACGGTATTGGTGACTTGCCTTTTTTGGTTGTTGGTCAGGCTTTGGTAATACCAGGTGAGTCAACGGTGTATACAATAAAGCCGGGAGACTCTCTATGGAGCGTAGCAAACCAATTCGGTACCACAGCTGCCAGACTTGCAGAATACAATAGAATTTCAAATCCTGCTTTGATTTACCCTGGTTTACAGATTAGAATACCAAGTGAAGATAAAAGGTACGGAAATATAGAAATAAATGCATATGCAGAGCAGGAAGCAGGAGCGAAAGCAGCTCAGGATGTTGCAGAAGTAGCCCCATATCTGACTTATGCAAGTCCTTTCAGCTATCAGGTTAACCCTGATGGGACGCTAAACAACATAAATGACGAAGCTATAATACAGGTAGCAAGAAACAATAGAGTAGCGCCTTTGATGATTGTTACGAATTTTAGAAACGGAAATTTTGATACACAGTTAGCCCATGAAATATTGACAAATGAGAATATACAACAAACTCTAATTGACAATATAATTGCAACTATGAAAAACAAGGGCTATTATGGACTTAATATTGACTTCGAGAGGATAGATCCGAGTGATAGACAGCTTTATAACAATTTTTTAAGGAAAATAACGCCCCAACTTCATAGCAACAATTTTGTTATATCAACTGCATTAGCTCCGAAAACTACTGATGTAACAACGGGAGCTTGGCATGGCGCTCATGATTACAGAGCTCACGGTGAGATAGTTGATTTTGTTATTATCATGACCTATGAATGGGGATGGTCCGGAGGGCCCCCTATGGCAGTTGCACCAATTAATGAGGTAAAGAAAGTTCTGGATTATGCTGTTTCTGTCATACCAAGCAATAAAATAATGATGGGAGCACCTCTATATGGTTATGATTGGTCTCTTCCATATACTCCAGGCGGTCAATGGGCTAAGAGGATAAGTCCTGATGAAGCTGTCAGATTGGCAGGAAGTGTTGGTGCCGAGATCCAATATGATGAAACAGCTCAATCCCCTCATTTTAACTATATTGATAGCAGCGGAGTCAGTCATGAAGTTTGGTTTGAGGATGCAAGGAGCATGGAAGCAAAGAACAAATTGGCTGCAAGCATGGGCTTAAAGGGCATTAGCTACTGGGTATTAGGTGAGCCCTTTGTGCAAAACTGGACATTGCTTGATAGTATGTTCAATATTGTGAAAAAGTTATAGATATAATAAAAAGCATGCATATGTTAAACTTTATAATTAGCTGCGAATGAGGGAAGAGGCGTTAATGTATCTCTGCAGGAATTCTATTGGGAACCTCAATTTAAGTTAACCTATTATTCTGATTTAGTGAAAATCTTCTTGATGGAAAGGCTTACTATTTTTGGTTCCAGACTTATTTCTGCAGAGATATATTTCTGCTCATCATAGAAGGGAATTGATAAAACCTTGTTGAATATACTAAATGTATTAAGTCGCTTTGGAGGATAAAGATGGGTGATGATATGCAGAGGCTGGATAAGGTGCTGGCAAATATGGGATTTGGCAGCAGAAAAGAAGTAAAAAAGCTGATAAAATGCGGAGCANNGCAGAGATTAAGGTAGATCCTGAAAAGCAAGCAATAAAGGTAAATGGATCTGTAATAAGCTATCGAAAATACGTATATCTAATGATGAATAAGCCCAAGGGCGTCATAACGGCAACTGAAGATACAAGATCGACTACAGTATTGGATTTGATAGATGAAGAGCATCTGAATTTCTCCCCAAGCCCCGTAGGACGGCTGGACAAGGATACAGAAGGCTTGCTCATACTTACAAATGACGGCGGGATGAATCACGGCTTAACTTCCCCCAGAAAGAATATTGACAAGGTATACCTTGCAGAGGTTGCCGGCAGGGTCAGCATGAAAGACGTTGAATTGTTTAGAAAAGGCATAACCTTAAAGGATGGGTACAAAGCTTTGCCTGCTGATTTGGAAATATTGGAGGAGGCTGCAATTTCAAGGGTCAATATTACAGTAAGGGAAGGCAAATATCATCAGGTAAAAAGGATGTTTGAAGCTGTTGATAAAAAGGTAGTCTATCTTAAAAGGCTGAGCATGGGCAATTTGAATTTGGATGAAGCTTTGATGCCGGGCGAGTATAGGGAGTTGACAGATCAAGAAGTAGAAAGATTAAGGTCTCTCATATAGAATATATGGTATTGTATAGAAAATGATTTGTTGATATTATTATATTAGATTTCTATCTAATTTAGGGGGAATTTTTATGCCTATGGAGATTTATGGTGATTTAAGGGCTCCTGAGATAAAGGTCTTTTATTCACCTGTCATAGAATTGGTTTGCGCAGTGCATTTACTTACAGATCCTGCTCATCATCAATATGAGATAAAGTGGGCGGAAGAAATGATATCAATGCTCGGAACAAAAGAACTTGAGGCCTTGGAGAATATAAGGCATTACCCTAATGGAGGCATAGAGTTTCTCAATTATGTGCTTGAAAGCAAAGAGTTGCTGAGTATAGAAAATTTTATTTACTATATTGATAACTCCGATAAAGCGGATTTTTTCTATTATTTGTTAAATGAAAGCATAGACAAGGAAAGAATAAATAAAGCCTTTAACAATAAAAATGAAAGATATAAGATTCAGGAAAAAATTAAATGGATTGTAGAAGAAGATATGCTGATGAATTTCTTCGATAATCCTGAAGAAATAAAGAACAAAGCAGTAGCAATCTTAAAAGCTGTTTATCAAAAGGGATTTCTTGACAGGCTGGATCAAGGAGCGGACAGGCTTGGGGAAGGGGTTTCCTATGTCAATGATTTTATTGGCAAGGATGCTATCGAAGTGGTATTGGAGAAGATCACAGGAAAGCCTAAACGGGTTTTCAGCGGCTATAGGGAATATTACATTATACCATCTTATTTTGTATCGCCCAGGCTTATTAGGATATATTCTGACGATAAGCTTTATGTGGTTTTTGATTGCAGGGTTACACGGGACAAGAAGGAAGCACTGCTGGATGAACTTTCCAGCCTTCTTAAAGTGATAGATGATAAATCCAGGATGGAGATATTAAGGATNNTAAAGCTTTGTCGGATATAATAGGGATTTCAACTCCCACTATATCCCATCATCTTGAAGTACTAAAGCAGGCAGGTCTTGTAAAAGAAGAAAAGCTGCGCAATATTAAATATTTCTATGCAGATAAGGATCGGTTAAAAAAAATAATTGATGATATAAATAAATACTTTTTTAATGCAGAGTAATCTATATGGGAAAAACTTTAACATCATTTATATTATTTGCCTTAGCAGCGGGCATTATAGTACCGCCTTTAGGTTATCTTGCAGTATTGGGCTTGCTGATAGCATTCATTGCTTCGGATAGAATCAAAGAATTGTCGAATCCGATTATACAAAACAAGCCTTTCTTTTTGTTAATAGCATCTATATCCCTATCTGCTTTGTTTTCAAAAATTTTTGTATCAAGCGCTGTTTTTTTAGTATTTGTAATTCTGCAGTCTCTTTACTATTCTATGGTACAGTATTATCTAAAGAGTAAAGGCATCAGAAGCTTGTTTAATGTGTTGAATTATATGGCAATAATTACTTCTTTATTCGGCTTGTTCCAGTTTTTAACCGGAAGTTTAGAGATCAATGAGCATTGGACGGGGTATAGTGAATCTTTATCATCATTGACCAGGATTTATTCAACTTTGTATAATCCTAATATTTTTGCGGCTTATTTAGTCATAAATATTTGTTTTATACTGTCCTGGATTATTTATATGGATGATAAGCACTCGAAGTATATTTCTTTGATCCTATGCTCTTTTTGCCTTATACTTACATATTCCAGAGGAGCGTTTATATCCTTAATCGTTGCACTGGTGATAATGTATGCTTTGAAAAAAGACAGCAGATTTATATTATACAGCGCTTCGATGATCATACTTTTTCTGCTGTTCAATAACGGAGCAGGCTATGAAAGAATAAATATTGCAAGAATAAACAATGACAGCAGCAGTGTCTACAGAATTGAGATATGGCGTACCAGTCTTCTTATTTTCATGAAGAATCCTCTTGTCGGCAATGGTATTGGAACGTTATGGTATTCGCTGAGTCAGGCATCCTCAAAGCTTTGGGGTGTTGTTTATCACGCTCATAATATTTTTTTGCATTTTGCGGCAGAAACAGGGATTATCGGATTGGTATCATTTGTTAATATACTTTTTAGCCTGATCCCAGGATCAGTGAAAATCGTTAAAAATACTTTTGATAGCTTGGAAAGGTTTGCAGCTTTAGGTGCGATTGGAAGCAGCATAGCCATTATGATACATGGTTTGATTGACGCCGTTATAGTAGTTCCTACTTTAACGTTGATAATGATGAACTATTATAGTTTAGCGTGTTATGCATCAGGCTTTTTTAAACCTATTACACTTAAAAGCTGATTTGGCTTTATTGTTCCTGTAGCAAGCAGCATAATAGCGTATATAACCGAACCCAATATATAAGAAAGTATCATATNNGTATGAAGTAAGATGAGAATTTGCCAGTGAAATAAATGCTAACATAGGAATGGAGCATAATACTGGTTTTAAAATGCATCTTTTGATATTGACTCTAATTGGAGTGTTTTTATTTATTATCCATAGACATCTCAGTATTACAGATGCCGAACTTATCCCGAAACCAATAGTATAGCCGTAAATATTTAACTTAGGCATTGGTATGAGAAAAATAATACTGGCAACCATTATCATTATATTAAGAATAGTGGATTCTAAAACCTTTCTTTGAAAACCTAAACCGTTCATAATCGCCATTAAGACGAAAAGCCAATATTCCAAAACACATGGAACTGAAGACCAAAAAAGCAGCTTGCCTGCTTGAGGGCAGTTGAACAATACACTGCAAAGCTCTTTTGGAAACAACATAAAGGCAATTGTTGCAGCGAGGCCGATTATGGAAGCTATAGTAAGAGAATCATTATATTTTTTATTCAGTACGGCCCAATTTTTATATGTAAAAGAGAATGCAACTGATGGTATAAGAGTTATTGATAAGGATCCGATTATTATCATGGGGAAATATATTAGAGGTAAAACCATACCGGCCAACTGGCCATATAATGAAAGTGATAATTGTCTGGTAAAGCCTGCCTTTATCAATTGATCCGGTATCAATGCCGCATCCAGCATATCTAAAATTGTATTTACTGCACCGCTCATAGATAAGGGTATAACGATCTTTAGTATATTGCTTATGATAAACATGGCAGAGTCTGTTCTCATAGCTGTTGCAATTATGATTTTTTTCCTTCTATAGGTTATGTAAAGCAGGAACAAGCTGAGCAGTTCTCCTGTCACCATGGCCGTCATAGCTCCTGCACATACAGATTCTATACCATAATCTATAAGATAATTTGTAGTTATTATCAGCACGACAAGCCGGATCAGTTTTTCCGCAATATCAATAAGTGCGGGAATCTTTACTTGTTCGGTGCCGTAAAAATAGCCTTTCAGTACAGCTGCTAAAGCAATAAAGATTATAGCAGGAGAGAATATAATCACTGAATAAAAAGTTCGTTCGTCATTTAAAATACTGTTTGCCAAGAAATCCGCATTAAATGCAATAAGACAGCTGAAAGTTATACTCCATAATCCTGATATCAGAGCAGCTATCTTTATAGTCTTATAAATATTGGAATAATTGTGCTTGGCCTTATTCTCCGCAACCAGCTTAGATATTGAAGTAGAAAGACCGCCAGACACCAACTGGATGAAAAGCATGTAAAGAGGCATGATCAGCTGATAGATTCCCATACCCTCAGCACCTATGGATTTTGATAAGAATATTCTATATATGAAGGATAGTATTCCTGTGATAAGATTTACTAATGTTAGTATGAAGGCACCCTGAAGATAAGTCATATTATCCAATGCCATAAAATTTTCCACCCCTTTCATATATATAATATTTATGGTTCAACAAAAATATTAATGAAATGGGTAAAGAAAAAGCAGCCCTGATGAGCTGCTTCAGAACGATAACTATTTTAACTCTATAACCTCTATAGCTTTCCCATTTAGAAGATTTATTTTTACCTCACTGTTTATGACCAAATCCGTTGGTTCTGCGTCACTATCAAGCATATCAAAGGAAGTGTCTGCAGTAATGTCAAATTTCATCTGTGACTTATCTACTAATAGTGTGATGCTTTTTACTTTCTTGCTTGCAATTTCTATATTTCTAATTTTGCCTTCATAGGTTTCTTCAAAATTAACTGCGTCTATGCGAACTACCCTATTGTTTAATAGTTCAAGGTCTACTTTCATGCCAAATTGTAATTTTGAAAGCTCTGATGCTTCGCCGTCAAGAGTGATATCCGCATTTTCTTCAATAGAATAGGTAGTAAATCTATTTTCATATTTTACCCTTACCTGTTTTTTTGCTGCATCCACTAGCTGGATAATACCTTCAGCATCCTTCACTTCATAATCTGCAGATATTTTAGTCACTAAATCATTTGATATAGTGAGTTTTACCTTCATACCAGATTTTAAATCATCAAGGGCTTTTTCCTTATTGTTGATATATACCGGTGCGTCTTCTGACATTTCATATTTTGTAAGTACGGAATTAGTTCCTGCCTTTATATATATATAGGCACCATCTGTTTTGGAGAAAATTCCACTTGCTGTAGTTGCTTCATCCTTCAAAGCTTCAATGGATTTTTGAACTAAAACATTTCCGTTTTCATCTACAAAGTTTACTCTGAATATATTGTCAAAGCTGTCAAATTTAACAACAGTATAGGGATAAGTCAGTGCTTGAGTTACAGATGAGTATTTATCCGGCTCTGTTTCTTTGACAACTGCTTCAACAATATATTTCCCGTTTAGCTTATATCTTTGAATATCCTCGATTTCTATGTTGTAGCCTCCGGTATTCTTTCTGCCCATGAAGGCTGCAAGATATATAGCATCATTATACTTATAAGCTTTATACCCTTTTGTTGCTCTTGAAGTGTCAATATATTTTTGTATAGAAGCAGGAAGCTTGCTATAGTTTACATCAGTAAAATCTATATCTTCTCTATCTTCACTATAGTCATCGTCATCATCATCTGTATAGCCGATTACTTCGATGAATATAACTTGCTTGTCACTGCCAAGTACTACATCAAGAACATCGCCTTCAGATAAATCATATATGTCTGTATATTCGTTGTCCTTATATACTATTACATTATCTATAGTTTTATAGTATACTGTTTTACCATTATATCTCACGGTCAATTTATTATTGATATCATCATAAGACTTAAAGACAACTTTTGCTTCATTTTGATTATCATCATAATTATCAAGGTAGTCGCCGGCTTTGTCGATCAATACTGCAATTTCTGCTCTTGTCAAAGGTTCATTGGGTTTAAACTGTTTGTTTTCGTTGCCTGTCATTATGCCAAGATCATTTATCAAATAAACATAGCCTCTGGATGCTTTAGGAACCGCATCAGCATCTTTGAAATCAAGCTTGCTGTCCATATACTTTTCAGCATCTTTTGCTTTGCCTATCGCTCTTACCAAGTATTTTGCTAATTCATGGCGTTTTATAGGCTGATTCGGATTGAAGCCTTTGATTTCCTCAGGCAGCAAAATACCCTTATCAACGGCTACAAATAGATAACCCCAGCCCCACTGAAGGCCCCACTGTTTTTCATATTGAGTTAGAGATGAATGAATCCTATCATTCTTTTTGGACTCATCTTCATTACCTGTGAGCTTCAATATCAATGTTAAAGCTTCCATATTTGTAACTTTATTTTGGGGCTTATAGCTTTTGTCCGAATAGCCGCTTATGATGCCTTTTGCCCCAAGCTTTTCAATAGCTTTCATTGCCCAGGCCATATTTTCCATATAATCTTTTGAGTCGCAAAATTTGAAGTTTAAATTCCCCGGGTTTAGCTTTGGGTTCTTTGATTTGCTGGTTTTACCCATATTGATAGTCATTTTTCCCTTTACTTCTAGTTTTGCCTTATCACTGTCAGCATAAGCCAGAACAGGAGTCGTAACCGCTGATATAGCTATGGCAGCCGATAAGCATAAGGCTGTAATCTTCATATTTTTCATTGTCAATCTCCTCCTTATTAGTTTTTTTTAACTATTTGCTATACAATACGCAACACAGTATAATTTTAGGTAACAATGTAAATTAGGCTCCAAAATAAAAAAAAAGCCGTATTAATATAATAAGAAGTCGGGTGATGATATTGCTCAAAAATCCATTTAAAAAAGAAAAGGACATTCATGATAGAGTCCTAATGAGTAAAAATGGTGATTTATGTGAAAGAAATGGACTTATACAGGACTATAAGCCTTTTATTATAAATGTAGTAAGTAAAGAGACCGGGAGATTTGTTTCTGATGGTGACAGTGATGAACTGAGCGTAGGCCTGATAGCTTTTAATGAAGCAATAGACAGGTTTGATATTGAAAGATCGAGATCTTTTTTAAGCTTTGCAGAAAGAGTAATAAAGAATAGGCTTATTGATTTCTATAGAAAGGAAAA
>DPSW01000165.1 GCA_003527145.1 Clostridiaceae bacterium
CAATTTCACGTTGCTCGAAGCCTTCTCCAAAGCCGTCAGAACTTTGACCCTCGATAGCTTCCTTTATTTTTATAATCTCTTCTTGATTTAAGGGTGCATTAAGAGTAAGAACTGCAACTCCCATCAGCTCTCCACCAATTACTTCTACATCAAACAGATACTTTTGTACTTTTGCATTCACCGTATCTGGTTCATCATAATAATCCATCATGCCGCGCTTTTCATCATCCAAGCGATGATTGATAATAGCAGTTCGTATTTCATCTTCATAGGAGCCTAACTCTTCAGGATATACATCTATTTCATAATCTACCTGATAAAGATCCCCATAGTCATTTTCATCCTGATAGGTAACAGCCTTAAGAGGCATATACAGTTTAAGCTCCCGCGGTTCGTGTAGTTCTTTAATTTTAAGCCCGATATTTTTATTCAAAATACTCTGCATTTCCATGTTATATCCTTGGTAAAGCAGATAACCTTTTGAAGTAAATGCCCCGGTTTCTCTGCCGATTTTATCTTTGCCATATGCATTGAAATCAATATAATCTTCGAGATTATCGTCATATTCGAAGCGGCTGCTTTCGCAAATCATATATCTGCCGTATTGCTCTGGAGTATGGATATCGGGAAAACTTTCAAATTCATACATACAGCTTGCCAGTGTTTTTAGTTCTTCTGCGTCAGTAATTTTTGCAAAGTCTGCAAGTTCAGATAAAGATATAACCTCACGCTGTCCCATCTCCTTAAAAATTGAGGCGAATTGGTTGAGGGCATATAGGTCTGACTGATCCTTAACTACTATATCTGCAAGGTTATCAGGGATATTGTGTTCTTCTACCTGCCAGTGGATTTCTTCAAGACTCTTTGCGCCTAATCGCTCTAAAGCCTTGTTCAGCTCACTCTGCTCCATAGGCAGATAAAGATATTCGCTACAATTTTGAGCACTCAGCAGCAGTGTAATAGGAGTATTTTCATATTGGTAATAGGGAAAGTTTCTGCCGTCATAGGTCTGTACAATCTCATTGCTGTTTCTATACACCACTCCATATGGTGTTATCACAGGATTAGGGTTTTCTGCAATCATGCTTTCAAAGTATTTTCGTCCGTCAAGGCTCTCTAATTCCTCTGTGCTGACTGCCATTTGCTCCGTTAGGTACATCTGCCTGCCTACGGCATTTAAGTCGCTAAAATCGGCTACAAGGCTGTAACAATGGGTATTAAAACTGAGGTTAATAAGCTCCGTCATTGTTTCAGCTTTTTCGGCATAAGCAGCTGCATAAAAGGTTGCAAGCTCCTTTTGATCGAAGCTGTCCAATCGCTTCATCAGGAAGTTTAACTCATCAAGATTCACTGTTTTATCAGAGAGCAGGGTCGACAACCTTTCATCGTTATGGACGCTGCCGATTTTAATCTCTGTTTTTGTAGTATTGGCGACACCAAGACTGTCGCATAAAATCTGCAGTTCTTTTTCCTTACTGGGAAAAGTAAGGTTTTGATAATTGTTTTCATGCATACATTGAATCATTGCTCGCATAATCTTTTCCTCCTTTGATTGATTTTTTGCATATCGGTTCTTAGGCAATCTCCTTCACGGCTATAACATATAAAGCNNAAAGCCGTGGGATGCATAAGTGCAATCACCACAGCTTTTAAATGGACCAACAAGACGAGGAGGCGGATTAGGTTTTCCGGTACTCGTAAGGCATTCAGAATCGTAACAGGCAAATTTTCTATTTCGTTTGTATTTTACAAGCATATCGTGTCCTTTCTGAAAACAAAAAAGCCGGAGAATTAGGGTGCAATAACGCACTTTAATTCTCCGGCAATCAATGTTTTTCTATAGTTATTTTATTTTATAATTCCTTTTGTCATAAAATGATTTTGCATCATTTTAAGGGCTATATCTGAAAAATCATCTTCTGCATCAGTATTTTTCGCTTAAAAAGGGGGCTAAAATCATGCATTTTTAACCCCCTTTTTTGCTCATTTTTTACCTCTAAACCACTACATGTAGTGGTCAAACCCTATTTTTCGTCTTCCAAACCACTACGCTGCATCAGAATCACGCACTCAACGTGTACAGTCTGTGGAAACTGGTCCACAGGCTGTATTTCTCTTACCGCATATCCCCGCTCCGACAAATATTTCAAATCTCTTGCCATGGTTGATGGATTGCAGCTTACATACACTACCCGTTCAGGTTCCATCTTTACTATGACCTCCAGCAGCTTTTCATCGCAGCCTTTCCGGGGCGGGTCCACTACGACCACATCTGCTTTGACGCCTTCTTTATATAGCTTGGGAATAACCGTCTCTGATTCTCCCAGTATAAATTCCGCATTACCAACCCCATTGAGCTTAGCATTTGCTCTGGCATCCTCTATAGCCTGTCCGATGATTTCCACTCCATATACCTTTTTAGCTTTCTTGCTGAGGAATAAGGATATGGTTCCTATGCCGCAATAAGCATCTATGACTGTTTCTTCTCCTTTTAGGCCCGCATATTCAAGGGCCTTATTGTATAAAACTTCTGTTTGTACAGGGTTTACCTGGAAAAAGGAGAGAGGAGATATTTTAAACTTGAATTCTCCTATAAAATCATATATATAGCCTTCTCCATATATGACCTTATTCTTGTCTCCCAATATCACATTTGTATTTTTCTTGTTTATATTCAAGATCACCGTTTTCAAGTTTTTAATGCTCTGCTTTAACGATTCCACCAATTCAATACCATAGGGCATATTGTCACCGTTTATGACTATGCACACCATGACTTCTCCGGTTTTAAAGCCTTTCCTCGTCATTATATGCCTGATCAAGCCATTGCCGGTGTTTTCATCATATATGCTGATTTTATGCTCATCTATGAAGTCTCTTATGACCTCAAGCACTTCATCATTTATTTTATCTTGAATCATACATGCGTCTGTATCTATTATTTCGTGGCTTCTGCCGGCATAAAAGCCTATATGTATTTTGCCGTCCTTTACTCCCACAGGGAATTGAGCTTTGTTTCTATAATACCAGGGGGCCTCCATGCCGATGGCAGGATGGACAGTTATACCCTTTAACCCCCCGATGCGCTCAACAGCATCTTTCACGAGCCTTGTCTTGTAATGCAGCTGCCCCTCATAGTTCATATGCTGTATCTGGCAGCCACCGCATCTTCTCACTATAGGGCAGGGAGGCTCAGTTCTATATGATGATGGCTCAATCACTTCCAGCAGCTTTCCATAGGAATAGTTTTTCAGCACCTTTACAATCTTCGTCCTTACTATTTCCCCGGAAATAGCTCCTTCTACGAATACTGTATAGCCTTGGATTTTACCCACTCCTAAGCCTTCGTGAGTTTGTCCCGTTATATTAATTATATAAATCCGATTCTTCTTTACGGTTGTTTTTTGCTCCATTCTGTTCTCTCCTCAATACAATTTCTTTTCTTAAAGTTTCTATAAGACCCATCATATTTTCCATTTCATCTTCCAATATATGTTGTCGATTTATTATATTATCTATTTTCATATGCAAATCTTCAAGTATTATTTCGGATTTCGTGTTGATCAGGTATTCGTTTTCTGCTCTCAGCCTGTCTTTTTGAGCCTCCCTGTTTTGACTCATCATTATGATAGGAGCCTGTATTGAGGAAATGCAAGCCAGTATGAGATTAAGGAAAACATAGAGATAGGGGTCAAATGGTTCTGTCAGAATCAATCTGGTATTTGCTATTCCCCAGGCTAATACAATGGCTGTAAATATTGCGATGAATTTCCAGCTCCCCGTAAATTCAGCCATCTTGTCTGCGGCCTTCTGGCTTGCTGTAAGCCTTTTGCTCAATTCAATGTTTATATTCAAAGACCGCCTATCTTTAATGAGATCATGAATTTTTTGCTCTCTTTCATATTCATCGGAGATAAGTATCTGAGAAATATCCTTAGTATCCAATAGTCTCACCTCTATATGTTCTTCTATGTATGCTGTTAACAATTGAAGCCTTTCTTATTTTTCTCAACATAGAGATGAGTTTATTCAAGTGTTGAATCATTGGGCAAAAAAAAGGCACCGTATCGGTGCTAAAAATTAGAATCAGTTACTTTTTGATTATTGACAGAATTTTTCTATTTAAACACTTCGGTTACTTTTTCCAGCATATCTCTTATGGGAAGCTCATAGGGACATCGGGTCTCACATATGCCGCATTTTTTACAAGCATCTGCCTTTACTTTGAAATTATTGTATCTTGTTACCGCCCAATCCTTGAGATCATATCTGCTGTAATATCCTTCCATGAGAAACATTATGGGGATATCTACTCCCTGAGGACAGGGCATACAATAGCCACATCTCCTGCAGAAGGTATTTCCCAGTTCTTTTGCAACTTTAACTATCTCGCTGCGCTCGTCTTCAGTCAATGCTATTCCATCCGCAGCTTCTGCATTTTCTGATACCTGATCCAAGGAATCCATGCCCGGTATCGCAATGCTCAAATATGGGCTTTCCAATATGAATTTCAAAGCTTTCCGTCCGTCTCTTAAGGCACCTCCGGCCATTGGTTTCATTGCAATAGTACCTATATTTTTTTCATGGGCTATTTTGAATATTTCCTCTGCCTGCCTTTCTACAACACTGAATGGGAATTGAATGGTGGCAAAACATTCTGTCTCCAGGGCCTTCTCCATAATGGGAAGCTTATGGCTTGTGATCCCTATGTGTCTCACAACGCCTTCTTCCTGAAGCTTTTCTAAAGCCTCATAGGCCCCGCCCTTACCCATGATCTTATCGTATTCATCCAAGGAGCCCACATTATGAAATTGGTACAAATCTATATAATCTATTTGAAGATTTTTCAGTGATATTTCCACTTCGGACATCATACCGTCCCTATCTCTTGCCATGGTTTTGGTTGCTATGTATACTTTGTCTCTTTTTCCCTGAAAGGCCTTTCCCAAAAGCTCTTCACTCACTGTATAGCCTCTCGCAGTATCAAAAAAGTTGATGCCGGCTTCTATACATTTAGAGACGATCTTCTTTACTTCATCTTCACCTACATGTTGAATGGGTATGCCTCCAAAACCGATTCTTGAGACATTCATTCCTGTTTTGCCCAGCAAATTATATTGCATTGTTCACTGATCCCTCCATTATCTGCTTATACTCACGTGCGGAATGCATATACGGAACGCATACAATGCGTTCCCTGCTACACCGCCTTGGTTTTAAAAGAAAACAGCTTGTCATAAATCTCAGGATTAAATTTTTTCAGGTTTACAGGTCTGCCTTCCTTGTTTGTGAAGGCAGACACCGTCTCGCCCTCTGCCAGGATCTCCCCGTCCTCAGCCCTTACAAGCTGATAACTGAAAGATATTCTGGCTACCGTCATATCCTTTATACCGGTCTTTACAATCAGACAGTCGTCATATCTAGCCGGTATCCTATATCTGCAGTGGGTTTCAACTATTGGAAGCATGATTCCCGCATCCTCCATGTCCTTATATGACATGCCTCCCATTTCTCTTAGAAATTCAGTCCTTCCTATTTCAAAATAGACATAATAATTAGGATGGTAGATTATACCCATTTGATCTGTCTCGCCATATCTGGCTCTAAGGGTTGTTTCATGTATCATATATTCACCTGTCTTTCTTGATGAGGCCCATCAAAGACAATCACAGCACCCTTGCCCTGCCTCTATATATTAAACCCCTGCTGCCGTCAACCGTGACGACCTGTCCGTCTGTCAAAATATCAGCAGCTTTTTCGACTCCGACCACTACAGGCTTTCCAAGCTCCAGACCTACTATGGCAGCGTGTGAAGTGAGGCCCCCTTCTTCCACAATAAAAGCAGCAGCTTTCATCATGAAAGGTATCATATCAATATCTGTAGCCTCAGCTACTAAGATATCGCCATCATTTATTTTATCGATNNAACTCTGCCTGTTGCGGCTTTATTGACTATGCCCATTCCCTTAGCAATGATCTCGCCTACTACATGAACCTTTATCAAATTGGTGGTTCCCGCTACACCCACAGGTATCCCTGCAGTAATAACAACAAGATCGCCATTGGCAATCAATTCTGCTTCCAATGCCTTATCTACAGAATGCTGTATCATCTCATCGGTGCTGTCTGTGGGAATTACCGTTACAGGAGCAACGCCAAAGCTCAAGCTCAATTTTCTGGCCACTCTTTCATCCGGAGTTGCCGCTATTATAGGTGCTTTGGGCCTGTACTTGGAAACCATTCTGGCTGTGGAGCCGGATTGGGTAGGAGTGATTATGGCGGAAGCCCCCAGATCCATAGCAGCTGCGCAGCTTGCATAGCTTATGGCATTAGTAACTGTTATATCATTATTTCCGTCACTTTTCACCAGTTTCTTTCTGTAGTCCAAAGCAGTCTCTGTTCTCTCCGCTACGGCTGCCATAGTGGTTACAGTCTCAAAGGGATACTTCCCTGCTGCTGTCTCCCCTGAGAGCATGACAGCATCAGTACCGTCAAATATCGCATTTGCAATATCTGTAACCTCAGCTCTGGTAGGCCTTGGATTGCGGATCATCGATTCCATCATCTGAGTCGCTGTGATCACCGGCTTGCCCAGAGCATTAGCCATTGCTATCATCCGCTTCTGCACAAGGGGTATGTCCTGAGTAGGTATTTCTACGCCCAGATCTCCCCTGGCGACCATCAGGCCATCCGAAACCCGCAGGATTTCTTCACAATTATCCACGCCTTGCTGATTCTCTATTTTAGAGATTATCTGGATATGATCTGCATGCCTTTGTTCAAGAATCCTTCTTATTTCATAGACATCAGAAGCTTTTCTTATAAATGAGGCTGCTATAAAATCTATATCATTGTCTATGCCGAAGCTTATGTCATCTATATCCTTGTCTGTGACNNAATGTTCACATTCTTTCTGTCGCTTACAGTACCGCCGTTCACTACCCGGCAGAATACATCAGTTTCATTCTTATCCGTGACAGTAAGCTCGATCAGGCCATCTGCAATAAGTATTCTTGTACCTTTGCTTACTTCGTCCGGCAAAGATTTATAGCTTATGCTTACAATGTCGTTATCTCCCTCGATATCTCTGGTTGTAAGAGTAAAGCTTTGCCCGACGACCAATTCCCCGGAACCCGTTTTGAACTTGCCCAATCTCACTTCCGGACCTTTTGTATCCAGCATTATGGCCACCGGCTTGTTAAGCTGCTGTCTCACTTTTTTTATATTGTCTATCCTCAGCTTGTGCTCTTCATGGGTCCCATGGGAGAAGTTCAGCCGGGCCACGTTCATGCCTGCTTTCATAAGCTTTTCCAACATTTCGGCACTCTCACTGGTCGGACCTATGGTACACACAATTTTAGTTTTTCTCATCATCTCACCCCGCTATATTGATAGTATCTTTGCCAACTCATACATATCCGTATTAAAGGTTTTTTTCATTTCCAGCGCTTTTCCAAAGTCTTCGCTTATGATTTTATTATCTCTGATGCCGACTGCCTGGCCGGATTCGCCCTGCAAT
>DPSW01000437.1 GCA_003527145.1 Clostridiaceae bacterium
AACGGAACTAAGGTAAGGAAGAATGATAGGCGCAACTCAAATATAAAAGGTACGGATAATACAGTTTCTAACGGTTCAATCATCCATGTATATCCCAATCAATTTATGATGGTTTTGGATGGGGGAAAAGTTGTAGATTTCACCGCAGAGGAAGGATATTATACTGTCAATAATTCATCACTGCCTTCACTGTTCTCGGGCAGCTTAGGCGATGCAGTAAAGGAATCCTTCAATCGAATAAAATATGGAGGAGTTACTCCGACTGCCCAAAGAGTATATTATATAAACCTTCAGGAAATAAAAGGCATCAAGTTTGGAACTAAAAATCCTCTAAACTATTTTGATAACTTTTATAATTCAGAGCTGTTTTTGAGGACACATGGAACCTATTCCATAAAAATTACTGATCCATTGCTGTTTTACCAGGAAGCCATTCCGCGAAATAAGGATATGGTCGATATACAAGATATAAATGAGCAATATTTATCAGAATTTCTAGAAGCCTTGCAGACTTCTATGAATCAGATGTCCGTTGACGGTATCAGGATATCTCATGTGGCATCCAAGGGCGGGGAGCTGAGCCGGTATATGTCTGATGTATTGGATGAGGAATGGAAAAAGATGAGGGGCTTTGAGATTCAGGCAGTAGGAATCGCCAGCATTTCTTATGATGATGAATCCAAGGAGCTCATCAATATGCGCAATAAAGGTGCAATGCTGGGAGACCCGAGCGTTAGAGAGGGTTATGTCCAAGGCTCCATCGCCCGGGGCTTGGAGTCAGCCGGCTCAAATCCGGCAGGAAGCGCTGCCGCCTTTATGGGTATGGGAGTGGGTATGCAGTCAGGGGGAAGCTTCATAGGTGCAGCATCTCAAGCCAATATGCAGCAAATGCAGCAGCAGGCACNNCCTGGAGCAGACCAATGGAAATGCGGCTGCGGCACCATAAATACCGGCAAGTTCTGCACAGAATGCGGAAATAAGAAGCCCCAAGAGGTCAAATGTACGAACTGCGGTCATATCATCAGCGGGCAAAAGCCTAAATTCTGCCCCGAATGCGGGAATCCGTTTAATTAATATATATTGAATTCAGGAAGTGATAATATGGCTGTTGAGAGCATTAAATGCCCAAACTGCGGCGGCGGGCTTAAATTTGATCCGGAGATTCAGAAATCCAAATGTGAATACTGCTTGAGCGAATTTTCCGCCGAAGAATTAGACAAATTAGCTGAGAGCTTTGAAGATAAAGCTGCCGGTCACGGGCATCTTATGGGGTATATCTGCAATAGCTGCGGAGCGGAAGTGGTGACTGAGGAAACCACCTCCGCCACCTTCTGCTACTATTGCCATAACCCGGTTTTGCTGACTGAAAGGCTTACAGGAGAGTTTAAGCCGACAAAGATCATTCCATTTNNTTAAGGCTGTCTCCCGTTTCTTATCTTGGGCAGAAACTAAAAAGTTTGTTCCAAAGGATTTCTACAGCGCTTCTCAATTGGAAAAAATAACGGGCATATATATACCCTACTGGATGGCCGATGTAGAAGCAGATGTGAATTACTCTGGAAAGGGAGTTAATTTAAGGGTTTGGAGAACCGGAAATACCGAATATACGGAGCACAAGGAATTCAGAATCGACAGGCGTGGCACCATCGATGTCCATAATATTCACGAGATAGCCATGAGAAAGATCGATAAAGCCCTCATCGATTCCATCTCTCCCTATGATGAATCAAAGGCCGTTGATTTTTCCATGTCCTATCTGAGCGGTTTTTTTGCAGAAAAGTATGATATCCAAAAGGATGAGATAAAGCCGGGTATAGAAGATAGGGCAAAAGCCTATGCCTCCAACTTGCTGCAGGAGACCATCGGAAGCTATCACAAAGTATATATGGAAAATACCGATATGGATATATCCATCAAGGACTGGAATTATACCCTTCTGCCCGCATGGATACTCACTTATATATATAAGGGCAGGACATATATCTATGCCGTAAACGGCCAGACGGGCAAATCCTTCGGCGAGCTTCCGGTGGATGGCAAAAAGCTCAGTGCAGCATCAGGCATGATAGCAGCAGCAATATTTGCATTTTCTATAATAGGAGGGATGCTGCTATGGTAAAGAGAACAACATACAGACTATCAGCCATAATATTCACATTTGTTTTCCTTTTAGCTTTCATGTCTTCAATATTTGCTGACAAAAGCTTTGCCGTTGACATGGCAGGAGCTTTCACAGCCGAAGAGAAAGAAAGCCTGGAGCAGAAAGCAATCNNTATAACGGCTATGGAATAGGGGCAGATAGAGACGGCATACTTTTTTTGATAGACTTTGACAACAGCGAAGCCTATATATCCACATACGGCAGTGCCATACGCTATCTGACGGATGAGAGAATAGAAAACATATTGGATGATGTATTTGATAAGGGGCTTTCCGATAAGAGATATTATGATGCTGCTTCTGCATTCCTGGATTCTGCTGAAATATTCTTAAATAAAGGAATTCCGGAAGGCCAATACAACGTTCCTGAACCGGTGGAAAATACCCTTACCGCCGCCGAGGTGATCATCGGAGCAGCCATCTCCGGAGTTTCGGGCTTAGCTTTCTTATCCGGCACAAAGAGAAGATATAAGAGCAAGCCCAAAGCCCGGATATTTGAATATAAGAATAACAGCCATTTGAATTTGGGTATAACAGAAGATAATCCGGTAAACAGCTATGTAACTACAAGGATAATCCCGGTTGTAAATAAGCCTTCGCGCTCATCCTCTTCCGGCAGAAGCACGATCCATCGCTCCAGCAGCGGAAGGTCTCACGGCGGAGGGGGAAGAAAGTTTTAGAAAGAGGTATCATTATGTCGTTTTATGAATTCATAAGCAAGCATCCCAGTGTCATAAAGCCCTTTGCATTGTTCGGGACAAGCCATATACTGGCTCTTATGACCGCAATATTTTTTATTGCCGCATTTACAAACCTGTCGAATAAATATGAAGGGGTACAAAAATTCTATAAAGTGTTTCTGCTTACAGCCTTGCCTTTGCAAGAAATCACGTTCAGGCTATGGGATTGCTTTTATCAGGATTTAAGATTTGAATCCTTGTTTTCTCTTCATTTATGCAGTATAGCCATATTTTTATGCATAATCATTTTGGTGAAATATAATCAATCTATGTTTGAAATACTGTTTTTCTGGGGATTGGGCGGGGCCACGCAAGCATTGCTGACTCCTGATATCTCTATCTACGGCTTCCCCCACTTCAGGTTTTTCCAGGTATTTCTGTCCCACGGCCTTATAATAGCTACCATAATCTACTTTCTGCTTGTAGAGGGTAAGAGAGTCCGCAAGGGTTCATTGAAAAGAGTTTTGATAAACACCAATATATATGCTCTATTTGTTTTCTTTATAAACTCCATATTTAAAACAAACTATCTGTTTATAAATCATAAGCCCTACACTCCATCTCTGATAGACCTGCTGGGGCCATGGCCTTTTTATATCATCTGGCTTGAGTTGATCATGATAGTAGCATTCAGTTTGTTATATATGCCCGTTTTGTATGCAGAAAAGCATGCAGTAAAAGAAGAATTAGAGGTATCATCATAAGAAGCAGTGGGGATGGTTCTTTTTGCTTTCATTCATCTCAAGCCACTTCCCGGCTTTTTTTGTTTTTGCTATGTATATACCGATGAGTTTGTACATAAATATGTTTTAGAGGATAAAGAGCTTAGTGCCGCTTATATATCAGCAGCCTGGCTCTGGTATAATCAATATGCAAATCAATAAAAAGGGGGTAGTCCAGTGATTAAAAAGGTTGCAGTTCTTGGAGCAGGAGCAATCGGCGGAATAACCGGTGCACTGCTCTATGAAAAAGGCATCGATGTAGTGCTGATTCACCACAATGAGGAATTCANNAGGGCTTCATATTGACGGGCTTGAACTGGATCGGTACATTAATGTACCTGTGGTAAAAAAACCGGAGGAGGCAGGATGCAAATTTGACATGGTCATACTGGCGGTGAAAAACACCAGCAACAAAGAAGCAGTGCCTTCCATACTCCCGTACCTCAGTGAGGATGGGTTTATTCTAAGCGTACAAAATGGAATTCCTGAGGATGAACTCTTTGCCCTGGCAGGCAAAAACAAAATTGTATCGGGTATGACAGGCTGGGGAGCAAACAACGTGGAACCCGGCCACCTTACAAAGACTACCGGCGGTGTTTTTGAAATTGGAGAATATATGGGCAAGCCGTCCAAAAGGGTGCTGGAAGCTGCTGAAATCCTGAGACATGCATTTGAGGTCAAGGTGATACCCTTTATGGTGGTGCTTAAATGGTATAAGCTGTTTGTCAATGCATCCATGAGCGGCATGGGTGCAATTTCAGGATATCTGTACGGCGATACCCTGGCTGATGAAAATGCCNNAGATAATCACAGAAGCATATGATGTCACCAGGAAAGCCGACATACCATTCCCGGAAAAAGCATTAGCTCCATTTCCTGCACCGGATAAGCTTACGGCAAGATCAGAGCCTGTGCTGAAGAAAACTGCAGCTATGCTGAATGCGGTTTTGAAGGATCATCATGCGATAAAATCCTCAGTCCTTCAGGATCTTGAGAAGGGCAAGAAGACCGAGATCGATTACTGGAACGGATATATTTCTGCCGCAGGAAAAAAGCTTGGGGTAGAAACGCCTGTAAATGATGCCATAACAAGCATGGTCAAGGAAATCGAGGCAGGCACAAGAAAGATAACTCCCGATAATATTAAAGAGCTATGCGATAAAGGACTTCATAAGTTCCTCAATGAATATTATGAGGGAGTTATGGACGAATATAAGGATGTGACTCAATGCATCATCTGGCCTCAGCCCTCTATCGGCTTCATGCTGAGCGATATGTACAGCAGGCCCTTCTTTGAGCCCGGCTCGCCTAAGTGGGATATCCCCAAGCCTTTCGCCCTGAAGATTGCAGCATGCGGTGCTTATATAATGCCGTCCGTCAATCCAAATCAACCTTTGACTCAGGCTTTAATAAATCAGCAGGTAGAAAAATCTATAGATATCGGTGCATGTGCCTGCCACATTCACGTCCGTGATGATAACGGCATGCATACCCTTGAATTATCGCGCTTCCATGAGGTCATAGATAACCTCAGGGCAAAGTATG
>DPSW01000430.1 GCA_003527145.1 Clostridiaceae bacterium
CTAAGTACCATCGTTCACTACCACTGCTACCTTCGCCTTTATCTTTCTTATCTTCGCCTCGCATCTTA
Source organism: Clostridiaceae bacterium (assembly GCA_003527145.1). Taxonomy (GTDB): domain Bacteria; phylum Bacillota; class Clostridia; order Lutisporales; family Lutisporaceae; genus Lutispora. The sequence goes on from DPSW01000430.1 coordinate 69, forward strand.
ACATTAACACGCTTTTTAAAATCATCAGGGGTTTCATTAGCGTTAATAACATCAAATCGGAGCCCACAGGACGGATATCTATATTTATCTTTCCAACCAACCTCTCCAGGTCCAGGCTCGATAAAATATGATAAAGTAACTTTTAGTGTAACTGGCACCTCACCAAGAGCGCGAAGTTGCTCTTTAGGCCAAGGTAATTTATGAAAGTGCATTTCATTCATGCTATTTTTTTCGAATGGTTGCAGTTCACCTTGAATTATAAGATTTACGCTATTATTCATACACTGAATAGCTTTTTGCAAATCTGGAACACCATACCCACATGCTCTAAGTAAACGCCTACGACCTTTTGTTTTTGTATCTTCAATACAAAATTGTTTTTTCATTTTATCTGTCCAACTGGCTGAATGAATAATAAGTGCACGTATTGTTTCAGGCCAAGCATTGGGATATTCTGCTAAAAGCTGTGCTCCCATCCATGCCGCTTGGGCAGTAGCTGAACTGGTTCCCCATATAGTAGAAAATTGTTTCAATAAAGGACGATAGTTTGTGGTTAATAATGACAAATCTATACATTCTGTAAAATCAAACCCATTAGTGGCCATATTGCCACCATCAAGAAGTATTTCTGGTTTTATTGGCCACTTACTGCTCCAAGTTTCAGAGGTTGAGCTGTATGGAGAAATTTCACCAGCATCAGCCACAGCAGAATATCCTTTATAACTTGAGTCCGAAATAGTAATACTTTGAGAGTACGCACCAACGGTTATAGCATTCCATGCTTGTCCTGGGCTTTCGATGCTATGTAATGTACTTGAATCAGGATAGCCTACCTTTGTAAGTTCATCAGGATAAACATTACCTGAACTAATAAAGAATAACCTTTTTTCACTTTCCTCATCTGCAGCAGAGGTTATGCTATCGATCGATGCAGACCAAGAAGTTGGGCTACCATCTCTTGTATTATATTCTGGCGAAGTCACTGCCATACAAAGAACACGTTTAATGTTAGGATTAGATATTTCCGCCAGAGAAACAGCTTGTTCTGTTATTGCCCCATATAACTCATAGGGATTTGAACCTTTAGGAGGCAAAATCTTCACTGACTCTACGTTGTGTGGAATAAAAATATTTTCGGTATCTTCTAAGGCTTGTCTTAAATCTCTATATAATGCAATACCGGCCATCTCTGTTCCATGACCCTGATGATCCCCAGTGCCCCATACCGATTTTACCGCCTGTATACCATCATCTTGAATACCCTTATTGAGCAAAGGATGGGATGAGGTGAGCCCTGTGTCCAATAAACAAACTGCTACATTATCATTCTGAAAATGAGTTCTTCCTAAGAGTTCATCAATCCAATCTTGTTGTTCATTATTTGGCAATTCTTCGAAGAAAGTTGTAGCTTCCTGTGCCCTTCTTATTTCCGCTATATATGGACATGTACTTATAAACATTTTTAGTTGTTCTTCATTGGCTAACACAAGTTTAACAATACGCTCAGGAAAAACAATTCGGTTATCGTCTACTCTAATTTGATTTTGTTTGCAAATCTCCAAAAAATTTATTTCTGCTTCTTCCCAAGCTTTAAGTTCTTTATCAACATAATCATAACGCAACCATACCTCACACCAAACAGGCGTAGAAGTTGGCATGGCCTTTTTTTCACCAATCCAAAAGGAATCTAACATAGCTAACTTGACATCTTCAATACTTCCAATTAAATCATTATTCCTTGGATTGCCTGCAGTCGTCTGTTCATTAGCATAAGCCTCTGCCTTTTTTATAAAATATGATTCTTTCCCAGCAGGGATATATACAGTCGCTTTAATTGTCTCAGATTCTTTATCTTCATGAACATTTAAAAGGCGTATACCTTGTTTCCGATTTTCTAAGCTCTTAATCGCCAAATCATGTTGTGAGGCACTTGAAAATTCAAGGTATACGCCTTCTTTATAGCGAATCGCAGCGGCCTGCTTTTGTGTAATTGCAGATTTATAAGAATTCTGCAATTTTGTTTGAATTAATTCTGCATGAGATTTGACATTTCTTTTTGGGTAAGAAGCCCCTCCCATTTGTGGTTTTGATACATAAGGCATAGCTTCTGCCGTATTAGAGAGAAAAATATTCTTTTTATCTACAGCCATTCACTACGCCTCCTTTTTTCCATATATAGCATGACGTTGCTTGACTAAATCTATCACTTGATGCTGTGAAATAGGATTTCCACTTAGTATAGAATCCTTTATGGCATCCTCACATACACGAGATATTTCTGCCTGGCTAAGACCGTTAGCAACTTTAATGAGTTGATTTGTGATTCTGAACTCTTTATCGTATGCTTTTAACCTATAAACAAATAATCGTTCAATTTCTTTATCTGTTGGCAATGAATAATGGAGAACATCATCAAAGCGTCTGAATAATGCCTGATCCAGCATTTTGGAATTGTTTGTTGCTGCAATTATTATACTGTCAGACGTATCCTGTTCAATGAACTGAAGAAAAGAGTTCAATATCCTTCGCATTTCACCAACTTCATTATCTAAACTCCTATCTGCACCAATAGCATCAAATTCATCAAATAAATAAACTCCGGTCATAGTTTCTATGCTATCGAATACTTGCCTTAGTTTGACACTTGTTTCACCCATAAATTTGGTCACAAGTTTATCCATTTGTACAGTATAAAGGGGAAGTGTTAATTCGGATGCAATTACAGAAGCAGTCAATGTCTTTCCTGTTCCAGGATTACCCTCAATTAAGATTTTGCGCCTATTTGTCAACCCATAAGAATATAACTTATTCCTATTTTTATATTCGTTTAAAATTCTCTTAATCCTATCAGAAATGTCATCATTAACGATTAGTTCTGATAGGTTATGCGAAGGAACGCTAAGTTCCAACATAGGATTTTGAGAATTTAACTGTAATATACTTCCGCGCTTTGTTCCAACCTTGTCAATAAGTGTTTTTAGGTCACGAGCCATTTTGTCATGTCCTAACTTTGCTTCATGGGCAGCAATTTGCAACACAACGGTTTTGAATTTTTCGTCATTATGGTCTACATATGCTTTAACTAAACTTTTTATTTGTTCTGCCGTTGCCATTAGAAATCACCTCCCATATAATCACACTTATACATAGTACATAATACACCTTCTATTAAAAACCGTCAATATTTTTTAAAAAACTAATATTATAAACTTCAGATTTGAAATTGTCAAATATCTTTTTCAATGAATCTTTATGAATCTTTTTCGACCAATCAGAGCAATCAAAAAGCCCAAAGTTTTTACTTCCCATGAACTTTAGGCTTAAAGGCGGCTTTTCACATATAGCCAATTGATTTCTATGCTACTTCTTGCTTTATATGATCATCAATCAAATTGAGTAAGTTTAACTTCATAACATCAACAATATTAATCTTCATAAAACTCAATCTCTTGTTCCATAATGATGCCATATTTAAAGTGAATTTCAATTTTGGATTCATTTATTACCTTGATTCTAAGTATCAAGCGTCTGATTAAATCCTCATCAAACTCTCCGACCCTGCAGCTTACCCTGCCAAGGCAAGAGTCCATTCCATCCACCCTTTGCTCATAATCATCGGCCAACTTCTGTTCCCTTGCCTGCTTTAATTTTTTCATCTTAAGGGATTGTATTTCTTCTGCAATTTTTCTATACTGCTCATCAAAATCTTCATTGACGGCTCCTTGCTTTGCATTTTCTTCGATTAAGTTAAGGAGCTGCTTTTGCAGTTTGTTAATTTCCTCATCAAACTCTGTTTTTATGTTTTTTGTTGTGTAGTTACCGATCACCCGGATCACATTCTCCCTGAATGCTCCTACAAGCTCCCTTTGATTTTCAACTACACTATCCACAGCCTTCATAATTGCTTCCTGTAGGGGTTTTTCTTTCAAGGTGGCGGAATGCTTGCATTTTTTTGTTCCATTTAATAATCTGCTTTCACATCGCCACACGGGAGTAAGATTTCCATTCCTTGACCAGGTCTGCCTGCGATAAGGGTGGGAGCATTCTCCGCAGACAAGAATGTCTGAGAGTACATATTTAGAACTGTACTTACTTTTTTCTTTTTTAGCTCGCCTGGCAATGGACGGCTTATGAAGGCTTGCTCGTCTTGCTCTTTCTTCTTGCACTTGGTAAAAAAGCTCCTTTGGGATAATTGCTTCATGGTTATCCTCAATATAATACTGAGGCACGATGCCGTCATTTTTTACCCTCTTTTTTGTAAGAAAATCCACCGTATATGTCTTTTGTTGCAGTACATCGCCCATGTATTTTTCGTTCTGGAGTATCTTTGCGATGACAGTATCATGCCATTTGTCTTTTCCAGTCACTGTCTTGATACCCTCTTCCATAAAGGTATTCGCTATCTGCTGTGTGCTTAGCCCTTCAAGATAAAGACGATAGATTCTTCTGACAAGCTTCGCTTGTTCCGGTACGATGACCAACTCGCCATCCTCATCTTTTGTGTATCCTAAAAACTTTTTGTGATTGACTAGCACTACACCATTTTCATATTTTCTTGCGATTCCCCAGCGTGTATTTTCACTTAAGTTACGGCTTTCTTCTTGTGCTTGGCTGCTTAAGATGGTGATTAAAAGTTCGCCTGTCGCCTCCAGTGTATTGATGCCTTCCTTTTCAAAAATGATGCCGATATTTTTCTCCTTCAGTTTTCTTATGGTTTGCAGGGAGTCTACTGTATTTCTTGCAAAACGGCTGACTGATTTAGTCAATATTAAGTCGATTTTTCCTGCCATGCAGTCATCAATCATGGAGTTAAAGTCATCTCTTTTTTTCATATTGGTTGCAGACTTCCCGTCATCTGCGTAAATGCCCGCCAGTTTCCAGTTTGGATTCTGCTGAATTTTCTCTGTATAATAAGATATCTGAGCATCGTAACTGCTTTCCTGCTGTTCCAGCAAAGTGCTGACTCTACAGTAAGCTGCAACCCTTAATGCTTTTAACTGTACCTTGATGCTCCTGTCATATGCTGGTTGTGAAGGTATGATAGATACATTTTTCTTTTTAACTGCTTGCATATTTATCCCCCTTTCTATAAGTTTCATGGACAATCAGTCCATTAATAAATTCTATTTCAACTCGTCCATCTTTATAGATGACCAGTTTTTTGACTGTCTGTAAAAATAATTCTTCATTAAATTCGGTTTGCTGTTCCCTGCCTGAAAGGGCTTGCATTATGTTTTTCGTATGATGTTCGTAGTCTTGCACCTGTGCAGTTTGATAAAGGAGTGCTGCCCTTTGGAAAATCATCGTCGCCAGCTCTTTGGAGGAAAATTGTTCGTCTGCTTCTATGTCTTTAATCTTTTGATCAAGCTTCCGAAATTCTGGTGAATAACACTTTGGAGTCTCCTTTTGTTTCTTTTGCAGTAAAGAAGGGGTTTTTATTATCTTGTTTACAGCAAGGGTAAAAACTTCTTTGATCTGTTCATCTGTGATTACCCCGCAGATGCAATGGACTCTGTTTTTATAAATATAATGCTTGCACTTCCATTTGCTTTTTTCAGAGGGTTTGCCACTATTCTCTATATATTTTCTGAATACCTCTCCGCACTCGCCGCACCAAAGTCTGCCACTGAATGAGCTTTGATTGTTCATGCTATTTGGCTGCATAACCCTTCCGAGTTTTTTACGTTGCTCTTGCCTTCGGTTCTGTACCTGTTCAAAAATTTCCGTTTCTATCATCTGCGGATACATCTCATCGCCCAAATACTTTATGTTTTCTAAAATCTTGCCGACAGAGCCATGGTTCCAGGATGGTTTGTTGTTTGCATTTGGAAATCCCTTTGCTGTAAGTTCCTTTGCTATTGCATAGGTAGAGATCCCCGAAAGATAATCAGCAAAAACCTTTCTTACTACCTTTGCTTTTTCTTCTTCAACAGATATCTTTCCGTTTCGCATCCGAAACCCTATAGGTGTGTGCCTTTGCATCTTTGTTATCCTCCTTTCCACAGTTTTCTGAAAACTCCAGTTTGTTCTTTAAACGGAAGGTTACAATTTTCCCTTCCTTTATAATAATCTGATCCACTGTTTCTAAAAACAAATCCTCACGGTATGTATCCTGTATCCCCGGATTGCTTTCCAACAGTCCTATAAGTTGTTCAGTATAAAAAATCTCTGTTTCAAATCCGCTGTCATCAAACAGGGCTTTCCTCTTTTTTCGCATGGAATCCAACTCTATTTGCAGGGCAGTCTGCTTCTCTATAAAAATAGCAGGGTCAAGATATCCCTTTGCAGCTACACCGCTTAAGATATGACTCTGCTTCGACAGTTCCATTATTTTTTCATTACACTCTCTGATTTCCTTTTCCTGCTGTTCATCAGCACGCAGCTTTCGTAAGGATTCCAGCATGGGAGAAAGGATTTCCAGGTAATTGCCGGAGAGCTTATTCCACATCAAGGTAAATGCATCTTGTATAATATCTTCTCGGATTGCTACCATACTACATTTTGCTTTATCCTCAATGTGCTTGATACAACACCACTGTACTTTCTCATAAGGCTTCCCGATGTAAATTTTCTGCCTTCTAAACACCTTTCCGCATTCCCCGCATATAATCTTACTGCTGTAAGCATATCGGTTTAGCGATTTTGTAGTATCAGTTTTCATCTGCTTACGACGGTATTCATAAATTTCCTTAACCGCTTCAAACTGTTCTCGGTTGATAATGGGTTCATGGTTTTCTGAAATAAAATACTGAGGCAGCTGCCCTTTATTTGTCTTTNNTGGGTTCATGATTCTCAGAAATAAAATACTGAGGTAGCTCGCCCTTATTTCTTTTTCTCTTAAAGGGGATTACCTCAGTAGTAAATGTCTTTTGCAATATTAAGTTTCCTGTATAGATTGGGTTAAGAAGAATTTCCTTTACCACCCCATCTGACCATTTTTCAGAGCCTCGAATGGTTTGTGTTCCTTTCTCAGTCAATTCCCTTGCAATAACATAGGAGCCTTTGCCGTTTAAATACTGTTTGAAAATATAGCGGACGGTTTCTGCCTCCTGTTCATCAATAACCAGCTCACCCCCTCCATCTTTAATATATCCGAGGGCGGGTGTTCCTATTTTAAAGCTGCCGTCTTGAAACCGTTTAATTGCTGCCCATTTATTGTTGGTTGAAATGCTTTCTGCCTCTCCTTGTGCCAGAGAGCTTAAGATGGTCAAGAGCATCTCACTGCTTTCGAATAAGGTGTTGATATTTTCTTTCTCGAAAAACACTGCAATGCCAAGTAGTTTTAGCTTACGGATTGCCTTTATACTGTCAACGGTATTTCTTGCAAAGCGGGTTACCGATTTTGTGATGATCATATCTATTTTTCCTGCTTCACAATCTTTTATCATGCGCAAAAAGTCATCTCTTTTTTGCAGCTTCGTTCCACTTCGTGCTTCATCCGCATAAACTCCGACATACTGCCAATCACTTCTTTTGCTAATCAGTTCTTCGTAATAGGCTGTCTGTGCAATAAATGAATTCTGTTGTTCTCTGGAATCCGTACTGACACGGCAGTAGGCGCAGACGCGTTTTGTAGGCTGAAGCTGCATCATTACCTGAGGTTTTACAGGGTTTATTTTTGTTATCTTTTTTACTTTTTTCTGCTTACCCGCCATAATCGTTTCCTCCTTTCTAACAGATTTTCCCTCTGTTAGCAACACACATTACCACACAAGTTTTAGAATAGCTACTGTTATTACACATATACTTTTGCAAGTTGGGGAAGAAATGTCTGGCGGTTCAAAGCATCGATTTCTTCATATTCTTCACTGGTGATTAGGCCGTTACGAAGCAGAATTTCCAAGTACTTCAATGTGATTTTATATTTTACTTCATTAGCTGTTTGTTCCTTTGACATAAATATATCCTCCCTGTATCTAATGTGATTTTTCCTTTTCATAACCGCATTATTTTGTCCGTATAACTTTAGCCGTTGTTAGCCCTAAGCTAAGAGACAATGCCTGGTCAATTGAAATCATCCGCAACTCACTTAGGCTTCCTATGTATTCCAAAAGCCGGATGCGATCAATAGTGCGTATCTGCTCCAGCAGTACCACCGAATTTTTCTGTAAAGGCTCCATACACCCAATTTCCACATGAGTGGGCAGCTCCTTTTTAAGCTTGCTGGTTATAGCTACGACAATGACCGTGGGGCTGTAACGGTTTCCTATATCATTCTGTATAATAAGCACGGGTCGGATACCACCCTGCTCACAGCCCACAACTGGACTTAAATCAGCATAGAAAACATCTCCACGTCTTATAATTCTTTTTTGTTCCTGCAAAATGTTCACCTCCTTTTATCTGCTTAATGGCACAAAAATACAAACCGCTCTGCTTGTGATTACTCTGTTTACGTATACAGAGCGGTTTGCATGGCTTCTGACATTAAGNNAGTTTTTTTCTATGTGCTTAATTCGACACTACTTCCCAAGCACTAATGGCAATAACCTAAACTGCGGTTAGCTATACCGCATCATGGGACTTTCACCCTCGCCGGGATCTCCGCCGACTGCCCTCATTGCGTGATCCCCCATTTAAGGGGGGCTGTGACTGGACAGAAGTATCATTATAGGCTGACGGGATTATTGCGAAACAGACTGCTACAGCCTGTTTGACCGTCGGATGGGTACCGCTTAGCACCTTATTTGGCCGTCTTTGATAGGTTTATAAATGGGAAGAAATTAACAAAACAGAAAAGAAAAAAGATAGATAGTAGGTTCATTTTCCCATTAAAATCCTACAGGTGGTCTTGGCGCATCCTCGGAAGTCGCTTTGCCTTTTAAAGCACCGTCAGCTAAAGTATTTAGGTTATCGGATATGAAGTTTTCAAAGAACAATTGGGGTATAAAAAACCCCCTCACTACTAATCCGGTTTCGTGAGGGGGTTGGACCAAATTATTTTTAGTTTTCCAAAAGTTTTTTTAATCTGGCCAGTATTCGTTTCTTTCTATTGTGGATTGTCATGCGAGGAATACCAGTTTCCGCTGCCAGCTGATGCTCACTTTTATTCTGGAAAAACAAAGAGAAAATCAGTTCTTGTTCCTCCTTTGGAAGCTGTGCGAGACATTCATGGAGTTTTTCTGCGATGAGCTTGTCCACCACTATATCTTCAACGCGAGGCGAGATTAAATCAGGGATTGCATCTTCTCCATTGGTTTCCTTTGTATCCAGGGCACTATAAAAAAATACACCATGTTTTGCATCTTTTTCTTGAAGATGAAGTTCACGGCGTTTCATTCGGTAATAAGTCAAATAAACTTCCTCCGTAACGGGTACAAGTTCATTCTGTACTCTTATTTGATATTTTTTCTTTTCTGCCATATGATATATCCTCCGTTTTCTGAAATTTTGATGGTGAGTCAAAATGTCAGAAGGGGAGGTGAGCGGCAGCGAGGCTCAACAATCAAAGTACTTTTAAGTTCTAATTTTGGA
>DPSW01000170.1 GCA_003527145.1 Clostridiaceae bacterium
TGCCTCCCATGTTATATAACGTTCCGTATTTGCGACGTCCCTGAGCTGGACCCCAGAGATAGACCTCATGGTGGAGCTTTGCTCCCAGCGAAGGGATGTGGTGCACATTGCCCCATAGACTTGCCCGAGTGAACCCCTGCGCAAATATTTTGTTATAAGAAGTTGACTCATTCAGCTTCGAAGTCATTACCCTAATTTTTTTATTTATAACTATAATGCTAATACACATTATTATCATTAGTAATAGCTAAATTTTTTGTACGGGTATTGCTTGTTTTGCTCCAATTTCTTTCGACGCACCATAATTAAATTGAGGTGCCAAATCCAAAGCAAACCTATACCCATATTGTTTAGGATTATAGGTTCATATCGCTTTATTTACCTCATCAATAGCAGTCCAAAAGTCACTATCATTTTCAAATGTCTCGCTTTGAAAAAACATCATATCACATTCTTCAAGATCTATTATTTCGCAGTCATCAATCACTTTCCCACTGTAATCATGTGGAATTTCAATTCCTGCTGCACAATAAGTTGTTCCTGCTACAATTAAGTTTTCTGGTAGCTTCATGATAGCTACGTTATCCATTTTGCATTCAATACTATTGAACAACCCCTCCCAATCACATCCTTTTTCTTCACAAAAAGACCAATAATCAACTGCTTTTTTTGCACGCATAAGCATTAATTTTCTTTTTGGTCTTTTAATAATTGTTACTGTACATATTTTTGTTAACTTCTCTTGTTTCATATTGTCATTCTCCTTATTATTAAGATAGGAATAATAATGGCTTATAGGATATTGGACAAAATATTTAATAGGAGGTTTTTTATGTTGATATTTTTTTGGTGTCAAACCAAATTCATTTGAAAATGCTCTGGTAAATCCTTCATGTGTATCATAGCCAAAATCCAAGGCAGTATCTAATACATTTTCTGACTTTTTGAGCAGTACTTTTGCACTCTCTGTCAATTGAATTGCCCTCACATATTCCAAAGGCGTTTTACCTAATAAGTCTCGGAAAATCCGCATAGCATGCCGCTTAGAATATCCAGATTCTTTAACAATATCTTCTAACTGGATAAATTCATTCACATGTGCTTTTATATAGTTTTGCATCCTCTCGACAGCGTATATTTTATCCCAGTTCCCCATTACTTCCCCCAATAATAATTTATCAAACATAGAATTAATTTTCTTGACCTAGAATGACAATATTACAAATATTATATTCTTAATACAATTCATCTGATGCTCTTTTATTCTATCCCCAAAGAATACCCCGACATGAATGAGGCAATTTCTTATAACGTTGTTGCACTCAAGACGTTCCCGAACCAGACCCTATAGGAATCCCCTTGGCGTGCTTACACTGGTGAAGGAATGTGCCTTGGCTTCTCCGAGGGCTTGGCCAAAAATAGCCAGAGCCAACTTGAGTGTTTTGTTAGTGGAAGTTATTTACTTAACACCTTATCAATTATTGAGTCTTGAAATTCTTCACTAAGAATATCCATAAATACTTCATCATACTCATTATTTCCATATATAACTGACTTTCTTCTTCTCCCAATCTCTTTGAATCCACATTTTTGACATACTTTCATAGCTGGTTCATTAAAGGAATAAGTTTCTATCATTATGTTCTTTAGATTAAGAATGTTAAATCCAAAGTCTAACAATAATTTAGTGGCTTCTGTTCCGACACCTTGGTTTCTGTCACTTCGCTCGCCAATAAACATTCCCATAATAGCGTTTCTATTTATAAAATTAATTCTCATCAATCTGCCAATTCCAACGACTTCGTCACCCTCTACCCTTATAATATAGAATGCATATCCTCTGTTGTTATTCATGTTTTCAAGATATCCTCGCTGAGCCTCATATGTAATCATATCGGAAATATCTCCTGTTCTGATAGCCACTTCAATATCATTACTCCATTTGGCAACTTTTTCTGTTTCACTTGTATCTACCGGCGATAAATAGCACTTCTCTCCAATTAGCTTTTTTAAATGACTCATTAACCTCACTCCTCTTTTTTAAATTTGTAAAATAAAAATTTAATTTCCACTAACGTTCAGTCATTAAAGACGTTTTTAAACCTCATTATAAATCCACTCAAATAAAATGTTTAAAAATGTGCGAAGCGAACTTTAATGACATGTTATCCGATGCTTTCCTACTTGGAATGCTTTACTAAATTATACCATATAATGCAGTAGTCAATAATAACTTATATAAAATCCTACAAAATATATGTTTATATTTCAAAAAGTGATATAATATGGACAGGTATTTTGTGGGAGAGCTATATTATATTTTGATTAAATCACCTCATAATTGGGAAATATTATATATATATTTGCATATATAATATTGAGGTGGTATAATATGGACAAGACTAAAAAAATAATAGTTTTATTGAGAAAAAAGGAGGGGAATGTAATGCAATTGCTAGTAAATATATCTAGTTCTAAAAATAAAACATTCCACTTTGCCAATAAATCTAATACCATATTAAACACTCCAAAAGTAATACCTACTAAAGATATTGAATCACTCTTAGAGTTTGGTAAAATACAACCTATTAGAATTACTGCTTCTGATGAACAAGATACTATCGAAAAAGGTGATTATTTTGGAGACTGGTACGAACAAGANNTGTACTCAAGAAATAGTAAATAGCATACAAGATGATAGAAAGCAAGCTTCACATGGAGAATTCTTTTTTGCCAAGTTTTTACTAAGCAATAATCAAGAAAGAAAGTCTCCTATATTTGTCTTAAGTTCTAAGGATAATGATAACGAAGATGTTATTATATGTAAATGTACTGGGCAACCTGCAAAAACACAATATGATATCCCAGTCCAACTAAAAAAAGCAACATGTGTTAGAACTAATAAAATTTATACAATAAGTCGCAACCAACTCTTATTTAAAATTCCACAAACCGCTGCATCTAAAGAGTATAATAAAATAATTGAAAAATTAAAGCAAGCATTAAATTTATAAATTCACTACCTTATGACCTCCAACTCCAGAGGTCTTTTTTATTTTCCCCTCTCCATCGCCTTTCCCTAGCGCGACATTGAAGTTGAGGGGAATACTAGGGTGGAAAGTGTAGGATAACGGGTTCGCACTCACG
>DPSW01000121.1 GCA_003527145.1 Clostridiaceae bacterium
TTTGCTGAACACCGACTATATTTTATTCAGAGGTGAAGAATTATGACCTATTTTATACTGCAGGATATATTTTATATAGTCCTATTGATAGTACTGTCTATTCCCTTGGGAATTTATATGTATAAAGTTATGGCAGGGCAGAAGGTTTTCTTGACTCCTTTGTTTTTTCCCATGGAAAGCAGAATCTATAAGCTGATGGGAATTCAAGCTGACGAGGAAATGAGAGCAAAAGAATATGCTTTTTCAGTCATTGGCTTCAGCAGCATCGGTCTTGTTTTTCTTTGGGTGCTGCAAATGCTGCAAGGTATTTTGCCTCTCAACCCCGAGGGAATTAAGGGAACCAGCTGGCATCTTGCTTTTAATACAGCGGCAAGCTTTGTTTCCAACACAAACTGGCAAGCTTATTCCGGTGAATCAACTTTANNCACCAACTGGCAGGCTTATTCAGGCGAATCTGCTCTGTCTTATCTATCCCAGTCATTGGGACTGACCGTTCAGAATTTTGTATCGGCAGCAACGGGAATTGCCGTATTGTTTTCCTTGATGAGAGGATTGATTTTAAAAGAGAAAACAACCATGGGAAACTTTTGGGCGGACTTGACGAGGACCACACTCTATATTTTGATGCCTCTTTCATTAATTACAGCGCTCCTTATTGCTTCTCAAGGCGTGGTCCAGACTCTGAGTCCCTATAAAGATGTTGTTCTGCTGGAAAGCGGTGGAGTTCAGACCATACCTTTAGGCCCGGCTGCAGGCCAGATTGCCATCAAGCAGCTTGGTACAAACGGCGGCGGCTTTTTCGGAGCAAATTCAGCCTTTCCATTGGAGAATCCTACACCATTCTCCAACTTGGTCCAATGCTTGTCACTCTTGCTGATACCTGCCGGGCTATGTATCTCATTCGGTAAGGCGGTGAAGGACAGCAAACAAGGCAGAGCAATCTACGCGACGATGCTCATCTTGTTTGTTATATGCCTTGCTGCTGTTACCTTCAGCGAACAATACTCAGCACCTGTTTTTGATGATGCTGCAGCATCCGGCAGCTTGGAGGGCAAGGAAATTATTCATGGTGTGGGACTTTCATCCCTGTGGGCTGCCGCAACTACTGCTGTGTCTAATGGATCTGTTAACTCCATGCACGACAGCTTTACACCCCTTGGCGGCATGATTCCCATGTTCCTGATGCAGCTTGGCGAAATAGTTTTCGGAGGTGTAGGCAGCGGCCTTTATGGGATGTTGGCATTTGTCCTGCTTACTGTATTCATCGCAGGATTAATGGTTGGCCGTACTCCTGAATACTTGGGGAAAAAAATTGAACCCTTTGATATGAAAATGGTGTGTATTATAGTGCTCGTTCCGCCGCTTTTTACATTATTCGGAACAGCTGCCGCCGTCTTAATGCCTGAGGCACCTTCTTGGCTGACAAATTCGGGAGCTCATGGCTTCTCTGAAATTCTTTATGCCTTTACTTCTATGGGAAATAACAACGGCAGCGCCTTTGGAGGCTTTGCAGCTAATACGGTTTTTACAAATACTACAGGAGGAGTCATTATGCTGATAGTACGCTTTGTGCCTATGGCAGCAGCTATATATCTTGCAGAGAACCTTGCACGTAAGAAGACGGTAGCCCCGGGTGAAGGGACACTTTCCACAAGCAATGCTATGTTCGTGGGACTGTTAATATCAATAATCCTGATAATAGGTGCACTTACCTTTTTCCCTGCTTTAGCGTTAGGACCCATTGCGGATTATTTTACCACTGTTAAATGAGGTGAGCTATATGAATAGTAAAAATTTAGAAAGAAATATATTTATCGATGCAATCAAGCAGTCTTTCGTTAAGCTTTTGCCAAAAACTCAGATTAAAAACCCCGTAATGTTTGTAGTCTATATAGGAGCTGTATTAACTTCGATGCTATATTTGCTATCTTTTGCCGGTATTAAAGATGAAAGCCCGGTCTACACACTTGCCATTGCTTTGATACTGTGGTTTACCGTGCTTTTTGCCAACTTTGCGGAAGCCATGGCTGAAGGCAGAGGCCGAGCTCAGGCCGACACCCTGAGAAAGTCCAGAAAAGATGTAAAAGCCAAAAAACTGAAATCGGCGGCTGATATAGAAGATTATGAGGAAGTATTGTCCAACACCCTAAATAAAGGAGATATTGTATATGTAAAAGCCGGTGAACAGATACCTATGGATGGAGAGGTAATCGAAGGAGCCGCATCGGTAGATGAAAGTGCAATCACAGGCGAATCCGCTCCCGTCATACGTGAATCCGGCGGTGACAAAAGTGCTGTAACGGGAGGCACTACTCTGGTATCCGACTGGCTGGTTATTCGGGTAACAGCCCAGCCGGGGGAAAGCTTCCTCGATAAAATGATTGCCATGGTAGAGGGTGCCTCCAGAAAGAAAACTCCCAATGAGATTGCGCTCCAGATATTGCTAGTAACTCTTACCAT
Source organism: Clostridiaceae bacterium (assembly GCA_003527145.1). GTDB lineage: Bacteria > Bacillota > Clostridia > Lutisporales > Lutisporaceae > Lutispora. The sequence goes on from DPSW01000121.1 coordinate 2,461, forward strand.
TATTTTTCTTGCTGTAACCGCAACACTGCTGCCCTTTTCAGATTTTGCAAGCAAACAGGCTGAGGTAGGTTCCGCCGTCTCCATAACTAATATAATTGCACTGCTTGTATGTTTGGCACCCACAACCATTGGAGCTCTTCTCTCATCCATCGGCATTGCCGGCATGAGCCGTTTGAATCAGGCCAATGTGCTGGCTCTGAGCGGACGCGCTATCGAAGCTGCAGGAGATGTGGATATACTCTTATTGGATAAGACAGGTACTATCACACTGGGAAACAGACAGGCAAGCGAATTTATCCCCTTAGGCGGAGTGACAGAGCGTGAACTTGCCGATGCTGCACAGCTTTCCTCAATTGCGGATGAGACTCCCGAAGGAAGAAGCATAGCCATACTGGCAAAAGACCGCTTCAACCTCAGAGGAAGGGATCTGTCCAAGCTAGGCGCTGCATTCGTGGAATTCTCTGCAAAAACAAGAATGAGCGGGGTTGACTATCAGGGCAATGAAATCCGAAAAGGTGCTGCCGAAGCCATAAAAAAATTTGTGCTGGATAAAGGCGGAATTTATCCGGATGAATGCGATGAAATCGTCAAACGAGTTGCCGGAGAAGGGGGAACACCTCTTGTGGTTGCTAAGAACAATAAGGTATTAGGTATTATTTACCTCAAAGATATCATAAAGAACGGTGTCAAAGATCGATTTGAAGATTTGCGAAAAATGGGCATAAAAACCATCATGATAACCGGCGACAATCCTATGACCGCTGCAGCCATCGCTGCAGAGGCAGGTGTGGATGACTTTCTTGCAGAAGCAACGCCGGAAGCAAAGCTTAATCTTATTCGTAATTATCAAGCCAAGGGACATCTTGTAGCTATGACAGGCGATGGTACTAACGATGCGCCGGCCCTTGCACAAGCAGATGTGGCAGTGGCGATGAATACAGGCACACAAGCTGCCAAGGAAGCCGGAAACATGGTGGATTTAGACTCAAGCCCAACGAAGCTGATTGCTATCGTAAGGATAGGGAAACAGCTGCTAATGACAAGGGGAGCACTGACCACTTTTAGTGTTGCCAACGATGTAGCAAAATACTTTGCTATCATACCTGTACTGTTTTTTGGCATTTATCCTCAACTTGACTCCCTTAATTTCATGAGACTGACAAATGCAACCAGTGCCATCCTGTCAGCCATTATATATAATGCATTGATCATCGTCGCACTGATTCCTTTGGCTTTGAAGGGAATAAAATATGATGAAATGCCGGCCGGAAAGCTTTTAAAAAAGAATATGCAGATTTATGGCTTAGGTGGCATTCTTGCACCCTTTGGAGCAATTAAGCTTATTGATATAGTACTGACCGCATGCGGTCTTGTGTGAGGTGAAATAATGTGAAAAAAAATCTTAAGGCTCTCAAACAGGTATTTTTGTGCTACATCATTATGACAATACTATGCGGGATCATTTATCCGGGCATCGTTACCGTTATTGCTCAGACAGTATTCCCTATTCAGGCTAATGGCAGCATCATTACCATCACATTAAGAGACGGAACACGCAAAGATTATGGTTCTGCTTTGATTGCTCAAGAGTTTACGAAACCGGAGTATCTAATAGGCAGGCCTATGGGTACAACGAATCTGTCACCTGTAAGCAAAGAGCAGGAAAAGCTTGTAAAGGAACGAATCGATTGGTGGCATTCCTTTGACCCTGATAATGATGCGGAAATTCCTATGGATCTGATTACTGCTTCAGGCAGCGGTGTTGATCCTAATATTACACCGGCAGCAGCTGAGTATCAGATTCCACGTATTGCAAGGGAAAGAGGCCTCAGTGAATATGCAGTCAGAGAAATTATAAGCAAATATACCACGGGAAGATTCCTGGGATTTTGGGGTGAACCGTCGGTAAATGTATTAAAAGTGAATTTATCACTTGATGGCTTGCTTTAGAGCAAGTTTAATGACATACTTAAAAAAGGAGGGATTTTATGGTAAATAATTATGAACAGCGTCCCAAACCGGACATTATTCTGGAAAGCATCGG
>DPSW01000414.1 GCA_003527145.1 Clostridiaceae bacterium
AGCCCTGAGCATGGGTTTGTATCACCTGCAGACTTTATAGGCATTGCTGAGAGTTCGGGGCTGATAGTCCCTCTGGGTGAATGGGTGCTCAATGAAGCCTGCGACTTCATAAGGCATGTAATTGACATGGGACATGAAAATATCAGCATATCCGTGAATGTATCAGTGATACAGCTTATGCAGGAGGATTTTTTATCAATGGTAGACGGTGTCCTGAAGAATAAAGGCCTCAAGCCATCGTATCTGGAGTTGGAAATCACCGAAAGTGTATTGATTGAGAATATAGATCTGAATATGAAAAAAATAAAGGAGCTGAGGGAGCTGGGAGTCAAGATATCCCTGGATGACTTTGGTACGGGTTATTCCTCCCTGACGTATTTGCGGGAGCTGCCTATAGATGTTTTAAAGATAGATAAATCCTTTATAGACAACATTTTATCCACTGGCGAAAAAAGCGGATTAGCAGGATCCATTATTTCACTGGCCCATGATTTGGGACTTGAAGTAGTGGCAGAAGGAGTTGAAAATGAAGAACAATTAAAATACCTGGAGTGGTATAATTGTGATGTGGTGCAAGGGTATCTTTTCAGCAAACCCTTGCCGGGTGAAAAAGCAATTAAATTGATACCGTAATATGTCCTGTTTATCGAAAGGAGTCGTTTTCGTGTATAAGATATTTATTAATGGCAAAATTGCAACAATGGAAAAGAATATGCCTCTGGTGGAAGCAGTAGTCGTTTCAAAGGGTAAAATTGTATATGCAGGAAGCAATAAAGAAGCATTGAAACATCAAAAGCCAAACTCTATGGTTGTGGATTTGAAGGGCAAGCTGATGGTGCCTGGGTTAATAGACAGCCATATGCATCTTTTGAATCTGGGTTCAAGCATGCAAAATATTGACTTAAGCGGAATCGAATCCATAGCAGAATTAAAGGCTCAAATATATGATTTTATAAAAAATAATAATATTGAGCCGGGGAAATGGACTTTAGGATGTGGCTGGAATCAGGACCATTTTGATATCAAAGTATTTCCGGACAGATATGATCTGGATGAAGTATCCGAGGACCATCCCATAATGATTACCAGAGCCTGCGGACATGCTGTGGTGGTCAACAGCAAGGCCTTGGAATTGTGCGGTATAGACAGGAATACAAAGCAAGTCGAAGGCGGAGCAATAGATTTAGATGATGCAGGTGAGCCCAATGGAATCTTCAGAGAAAATGCAATTTCCATGGTATATGAGGCGATCCCCAAGGATGATGTAGAATCCATCAAGGAGATGATCATATCGGCTCAGGAAAAAGCTTTATCCTGCGGCATAACCTCAGTGCAAAGCGATGATTTGCAATCTGCTTCTGGCTTAGGCTTTGAAGAGGTAATTCAGGCATACAAGGAGCTTGCGGCAGAAGGCAGGATGAAAATCAGGCTGTATGAACAATGTTTGCTGCCAACCATGGAGGAATTAAAGAGCTTTTTTGATAAAGGATATTATCCGGGATGGGAAGACAGAACCTTCAAACTGGGGCCTTTAAAGCTTCTTACGGACGGCTCGCTGGGAGCCAGAACCGCATACATGACCCTGCCCTATGAAGACGCTCCCGACAGTTGCGGCATATGCATCTATAGTCAAGGAGAACTGGATGAACTTGTGGCCTATGCTCACGAAAGAAATATGAGCGCCGCAATACACTGCATAGGGGATAAGGCAATGTATATGGCCTTTGACAGCATCGATAGGGCAAAGAATGATATGCCGGATAAGCATGTAAGGCATTCGATAGTTCATTGCCAGATAACAGATGAAAAGCTTTTGGACAAGTTTAAGGAATCAGACGTAATCGCGCATGTGCAGCCTATTTTTCTGGATTATGACCTTCATATAGTGGAAGACAGAATAGGCGCTGAGCGGGCAAAGCGGACTTATAATTGGAAAAGCCTTATAGATAGAGGCGTGCACACAGCCTTCGGCTCCGATTGCCCTGTTGAGCCCTGCAATGTGATGCATGGCATCTATGCAGCCGTGACGAGAAAGGATCTCAGAGGTTATCCGGCAGGCGGCTGGCTGCCGGAACAGAAAATTTCGGTGGAAGAAGCACTATATGGCTTTACTATGGGGGCGGCTTATGCATCCTTTGAAGAAAATATCAAAGGTTCGGTAAAGGCAGGCAAGCTTGCGGATTTCACTGTCTTGTCCGAGGATATATTTGAGATAGAGCCTGATAAAATTAAGGATGTAGAAGTGGCAGCAACAATTATAAACGGAGAGATAATGTGGGGTTCTTTATAATATCATTTAGTAGAAACAGTTGAATCAAATTTTGAGGAGTCTTGGTGGTATGAATTTTAAAAAAATAATATCTATGAAAACTATAGTAATTCTAATTTTAATTTTGGCAATCATCCTCTCAGTGTCAAAAATAATCGATAATAAAAAAACAGCAGAACCGGTCAGCATAGTTGAGAAGCAAACAGTAGAAGATTCCACCGTTATTTTGGAAAGGGTTGAAAGACTGTGGGAATTATCCTCCAATAAATATTTTTACAGCAATGTAGTAGCTTTTAAAGATAATATGAAAATTAAGGATTTTCAAGTGCCCTTTACAGAAAAATCATTTTTGATAAAATACGATGGATATTTGAAAGCGGGTATAAATGCTCAGGATATACAGATATTATCCAATGAAGGGAAAGCTATTGAAGTGAAGCTCAAAAATTCGAAAATACTTGATCATGTCATAGATGAAAAAAGCATATATGTNNAATCAGCTTTCCACTGAAAAGGATAAGATAGAAACCCAGCTTGAGGAAAAAGGCTTTCTTAAGGATACAGACAATAATATAAAGCTCTTCCTCGAAGAATTCTTGAAGAATCTAGGATATGAAAGCGTACAAATTAGTTTTGAAAATCAATAAAAAAAATAGGTAAATTGATTCATTATAGGTTGACATATTATTTTATATTTTGTATAATGGAGAAGTCGATTGCGACAGCATTCAAATTCTAACGCGCCATTAGCTCAGTTGGTAG
>DPSW01000254.1 GCA_003527145.1 Clostridiaceae bacterium
ATATCTCTCCATGCAAATGGAAGCTTAAGCCTTTCTTCCCCAATTATATTGAGCATTTTACTCAAAATACCGTTCCAAGGCCTTAGGGGGAATTCCTCTTCCGCCTGGTAACAGTTTGATTCCATTATAAAGTTATCATCTTGCCTGATTTCCTCAAGGAATTTATCTTTTAGTGCTGTTTTTCCTATCCCTGCTTCCCCTATAATCAATATTGAATTATAATCCCTTCCGCTTTTAAATCTGTCATAGTTGCTGTGGAGTTCAGCNNCTATCCTTTCTATTTTAGCGCTGCTTCTTCTCTCTTGTATGTTCTGAAAAAGTTCTCTGCTCTTAATATCCGGAACGATTCCTAAATCCCTTTCTAATATCTCTAAAAGCCTATTATATATATCTGCGGCTTTATTATACATATTCATTTCAGCAAAAGCCTTCATAAGCACTCTATATGCCTTTTCGTCATATTCATCAATTTCAATAAGCCGCCTCGCACATTGTTCCGCACTTTGGTAATCTCTGTATGTAAAATCTTCTTTGATCTTCTTATATAGCTTTTGAACATAAAGGCTTTTATATTTCTCCCTGGAACTCATTATCCAATCCTCAAAAACTTCCTCGTCCTTCACTGCAAAACCCTGTAAAAAGTCTCCTGTATATGCATCAATCCATTCATCATCGCTTAAAAGCCTGTCCAGATCTAAAGAGATTTGGACTTCAGGATTGAGCGTTACTAGGTCCCTGTTTGGAGATATGATTATGTCCCTGTCAAGACTCTTCTTTATATAGTAAAGAGCATTTCTTACATTCTTTCTTCCTGTCTGAGCATTGGCATCCGGCCACAACAAGCTGGATAATTCCTCTCTTGCAGCTTCTTTATTTACAACGATATAATAGAAAAGCGCCTCAATTTTTCTAGATGGAAAAACAATTCTTGTATCTTCTCTGGTTACAGACGGAGTACTAAAGAGCTTTACATTTATTGGCTCCATAAGCTCACCTCTCTATGAATAAGCCTTTAAGATATTATACCTCATCATCTGGTTAAAACAAAAATTTATTGCTTCCTATGGCTTATAAAAAAACCCAGACGTTATGTCCGAGTTTTTTTTGCAGAATTTCTCTTTTTTCTCTATTCACTCCATCATTCTTGTCTCAAGAACCTGGTCTATAGTAAAATTCTCCACACCAAGATAATAAACAGCCGTATCGATCAAAGCTTCCATTGGAATAGTCCCTACTATCTCACTTCCTATAGGATGAGCTCCAAATCTTCTAGCTTCAATCTTAATCAATTCATACGCTCTGTAGAGAGCTGTTTTTGTGTAATCAGTCATATTCATGGAAACCTGAGCTATACCCTTGTCTGATAAATCAATGGCTATTGCTTTGCAAAATCTTAAGCCTCCATTGAGATGCCTAATATTCTTCGCAATCTGTGCTGCAATTTCCTTGTTATTAGTACTCAAATTTACATTAAAGGCAACAAGAGGCATCCTCGCTCCAATAGCGGTTACCCCGNNGGCAGTCGGATGAACCTTATCAGGACCAAAATCCGGCTTCCACTCAGGCTGCTGAAGCTTTTCCGCCATCCCTTCAAATTGTCCTTTTCTGACTGTTGCAAGGTTTTCCCTCTCTGGGCTTGCTGCAGATTTTTCATATAAGAATATAGGTATATTATATCTTTCGGCAGCTTCTTTTGCTACTTCCTTTGAAAACTCTATGACTTCAGTCATGCTTACATTTCTAACAGGAATAAAAGGAATTACATCTGTTGCGCCCATTCTCGGATGCTCTCCTGTATGTTTCGTCATGTCTATAATAGAAGCTGCTGTTCCCATGGCTTCAATGACTGCAGTTTTGACTGGTTCCATTTCTCCTACTATAGTAACAACAAGCCTGTTATGACTTTCATCCGCTGAATAATCAAGAAGCTTAACTCCGTTCTTGCCTCTGAAGGAATCCATAATTTTTTCTATTTTTCCCTTATCTCTTCCTTCGCTAAAATTAGGCACGCATTCAATAAGTTTTTTGTTAGTGATCATATAAAAACCGCCTTTCTTAAAATAATCCTGTAACCATACCATTTTCGTCTATATCTATAAGCTCTGCTGCCGGAACTTTAGGCAGCCCCGGCATTGTCATGATATCGCCTGTAAGACATACAATAAACCCGGCCCCTGCTGACACCCTAATCTCATTAACAGTAATTTCAAAGCCTTTGGGAGCGCCAAGAAGCTGTGGATTATCCGAGAGCGAATATTGTGTTTTAGCCATACATATTGGCAGCTTGTCCATACCCAGTTCTTCAAGCCTCTTCATTTCTTTTATTGCTTTTGCTGAGAACTTAACGCCGCTCCCTCCATAAATCTCCTTAACTATTGTCCCTATAGTATCAGATATTGAAGCCTCAGTTTCATATATAGGCTTATAGCATGATTTTTCATGTTCAATAAGGCTGATAAGCTTTTCCGCCATTTCAATTCCGCCTTGTCCGCCTTTTTCCCACACTTCATTTAAAGCAGCTTCAACCCCATATTCTTTGCACTTTCTAAGCAAAAGCCGTATCTCAGCCTCCGTATCCATTGCAAAACGATTTATCCCCACCATAACAGGCACACCGAATTTCCTTATATTTTCGATTTGCTTTGCAAGGTTTTCAAAGCCTTTATTAAGAGTATCCAGATTTTCCTTGCTAAGTTCGCCCTTTGCTGTCCCTCCATGCATCTTTAGAGCGCGTATCGTTGCAACTATGACAACTGCTGAAGGCTTAAGGTCTCCATATCTGCATTTTATATCAAGAAATTTTTCTGCGCCAAGGTCTGCGCCAAAACCTGCTTCTGTCACTAGATAATCAGCTAATTTAAGCCCCAGCTTGGTAGCTATTATGCTGTTGCAGCCATGCGCAATATTGGCAAAAGGCCCTCCATGTATAAGGGCCGGAGTATTTTCAAGGGTTTGTACAAGGTTAGGCTTGATAGCGTCTTTAAGAAGCAGCAGCATAGCTCCATCAACTTTTAAATCCTTTACAGTGACAGGCTGACCATCCATATTATAAGCTACTATTATTTTCCCTAACCTATTTTTCAGATCCATCAGGTTATCCGAGAGGCAAAGCACTGCCATAACTTCCGAAGCAACTGTTATTGTAAAGCCATCCTGCCTTACAAAGCCGTTAGCTTTCCCTCCAAGACCTACAACGACCTCCCTCAATGCTCTGTCATTCATATCAAGCACTCTTTTCCAAACAATCTGTCTTGTATCAATATTTAAGGGGTTCCCTTGATGTATGCTGTTGTCCATTGCTGCTGACACAAGATTATTAGCAGCAGTAATAGCATGCATATCACCTGTAAAGTGCAAATTAATATCTTCCATTGGAACAACCTGGGCATATCCGCCTCCCGCGGCTCCGCCTTTCACTCCAAAAACAGGACCTAAGGATGGTTCTCTGAGGGCTATTATAGCCTTCTTGCCAATCTTATTCAGTGCTTGTCCAAGACCTACCGTAGTAGTTGATTTTCCCTCACCCGCTGGTGTAGGAGTAATGGCTGTCATTAATACAAGCTTTCCGTCCTTTTTATCTTTCAATCTATCGAATATATTGAGAGATATCTTCGCTTTGTATTTACCATATAGTTCAAGCTCATCCTCAAGTATTCCGCATTCTTTGGCTATATCACAAATGTCTTTCATTTTTGCATGCTGTGCTATTTGTATATCGCCAGGAACTTTTGTATTCATTGCCATAATCCCTCCCATAAAAATTAAATCGTTCATATCTTTATTGTATTTTTCAGGCGTCCTATAAACGTCAATAAGTTGAAAAATCATAACATTTTAAAACAGTTTATCCATAAAACAAAAACGGTTCCAGAACATCT
>DPSW01000395.1 GCA_003527145.1 Clostridiaceae bacterium
TGCTGTCTGCCTAGTTATACCAATTATATCACTCAGTGGCACCATTATAGGCATAGTAGCAGCTGCTTGGCCACTCCCTGAACCTATAAAAAAATTTATTACCCATTGAACTAAAAACATTCCAACGCCTGCAACAGAAGAGCTAATATTTAAAAGAGGTCTTGATAATCCATATATAATAGTATCTAATACAACTCCTTCTTCTAATATAACTACAATAGCTCTTGCAAACCCAACTATTATTGCCCCAAAAGTAACTTCACTCATTCCTTTGGTAAATTCCTTTGCTATTTGATTAGGACTCAATTTACCAACAAGGCCACAAATTATTCCGAATCCTAGAAATAAAGCAGCCAGTTCCGTTGTATACCAATTGAACTTTAATACTCCAACTAGTAAGAAGATAATATTGAAAAGGAAAACTAGTAATACAAGTTTATGTCTAGTAGTAAACTTATTAAAATTTTCGTCTAGTTTGAAATCTTTATCTCCCTCATATCCATAAATAATACTATTTTTAGGATCTTCTTTTACTTTCTTAGCGTAACTTAAAATAAACCAAAATCCTATGATCATAAATACCGCATAGCATAAAAGTCTGTAAAGTAATCCTGAAAATAAAGGTAATTCAGCTATAGACTGGGCAACCCCAATGGTAAAAGGATTTAAAAATGCACCAGCAAATCCTACCCAAGCAGCTGTACGTACTATATGAAATCCTACTACTCTGTCATATCCCAAAGCAGTACCCATAGCGACTCCTAATGCGATAAAAGGCATTGTTTCTTCGGCAAATCCAAAAATTGCACCCAACAAAGAAAATATAATAATTATAACTACTAACAATGGAGTATCTTTACCTTTTAACTTGCGTACTAAGTTTATTATTGCTGCGTCTAATGCACCTGTTCCTTTAATAATTTGAACAGATCCTGAGATTAAAAATATAAATGCAATGATACTTGATGATTTTTGTATCCCTTTTGGTATAGCTTGAAATGCTTGAAAAATATTAACATATACTTTTTCAACATATTTGAATGAATCGGCAATAACCAATGTTTTCCCTGTAGCAGAATCTTCTACTCTATCAAAAGTTCCTGACGGAATTACAAATGCTAATATAGTTGCAATAAGTATTATTATGAGCATAATTACATAAGCATGGGGTGTCTTTCTCACTTTAGTTTTCTCTGAGCCGTTTCCTTGAAAACTTGTTTTTACCTTTTCAATTTTTTCTCCATTAGACATACAAAATGCCTCCTATTATTATAAATATTCTTTTTTTACTCTTATTGGCCATAAACTGCTAAAATATCATCTAGTGTATTTATTCCAAATACTTCTGGAACACGTGATTTAGAAGCCATATCCTTAGTCGCTTTCAAATCATATATATAGTTATGGCCTGTCCACTTTCCCAAACTAAATAGAATTTCGTCAATCTGGGGTGTACTTACATTTAACATTTCAGCAATTGATTTAGTTATTAGCAACCCGTAGGGCACATCTTCGGTTATATACCTAGTATCTAAGTCTGAAATATACATATTTTCATTATATTTTTTTACAGGTAAAGTTAATCCTTGATATGCCAAGTTTGTTCTAAACATTTTAGATAAAGAACTGTTATCTTTTATTAATGAACCATAAGAATTCTCCAGCCATTGATCAATTGTTAAAATTTCTTCTGCATTGACAAGACCATTTAACTTATTATTAATATTTCTAGCAATATTCTGTATTTCTTTTGAAACATNNGTAAAATAGCGGTATGTTGTCTTTATGAAATTTTACATTAGGATTCTCTTTAAGTAGCCCATACATAATACCTGGATGTATGATTTGACCTATATTCCCTAGGGTTAATGTCAGCATGTTTTTCAACATAACAATTTTCACTTCTAATAATCGTTCTAATTGAAATATTATTGTATTTGGTAACTTAGAAGAAATGGTTGCTGCTTGAATTTTAATCTTTGATCCCTTTATTTCAATTAATTTGCCAAATTCAATAATTCTGCATGCCCAAGGTAACGTTTGCAAACAAATTATATTACCTTTAGATATTATTTTTCTTGCTTCATATTCAAATCCACTTCGTGCAGGAATTGTCACAATAATGCTTGCAGCTGATATATATGGTTCTATATTTCTTAGGATATTGGCATGTGCAAAGGATGGAACAATNNACAATTATAAATATTATTGAAGCATCTGGTATTACTTCTGATGCATCGTAGGTAACTTTGTTTAAAGTGGCAGTCTTCTCTTGGTTATTAGGTAATATTGCAGTAAGCTTGTTATCGCTATAGCTTTGTCTAAGCAAATCTATTTCATTCTTTAAAGGGCTATATATATTAACTGCATGACCTTTACTGCCTAATATAACCGCACAAGCATGAGCGCCATTCCCACAGCCACAGATGGTTAATTCCAATTTCTTCATTCCCTTCAATAATTCTGTTGTACTGATGTAAAAAATTTGGTAAGATGTTATCATAAGGTTTGGGGCAACAAACTTTATGATAATTTGCTAAGTAATAATTGCTGTCAGTTTTTTGCTGTTTCATAACTTTTGAAACAGCTATGTGTTTTTACTTTTGTGTAAAAATGCTTATATAAACACCACCTTTATAAAAAAATATACTTCGCCATTAGCGAACTTCATTATATATGATATATCGCTATTGGCGAAATGTCAAGGGGTTTTTTTATGTTTTCAAAAGAAATTTTCGCTGAACGTGTCAAAGCACTGCGAATAAATAAGAATATTAAACAGTCTGAATTGGGAGAAATTGTTGGACTCACTTACACTGCAGTCAGTGATATTGAGCGAGGGAG
>DPSW01000488.1 GCA_003527145.1 Clostridiaceae bacterium
CGGTTGATGCAAACACTACCTCAGCGCCTGCTGTCTTAACGCACTCTTCTATAGCAGGAGCAGGAATGCCGTCTCTATCGCCTATGATGATTACCTTCTTGTCCTGTAACATGCGATTCATCCTTTCTATATTGATTTTCTATTTTGTATTATCTGAGTTCTAATATTGTGTTGCTGATAGCTTATTGAAGCCTATTTCGCTGGTTGCTCCGGTTATTACCTGAAGCTCAGCAACTATGCTTCCGTCAGGTCTCAAGCTGCCTGCAAAGCCTCCTGCTATTATGTCGGCAGGTTTCAAATCCCCTATTACCTTCTTCATTGCCGGAAGTTCGATCACTTCGTTGGCGTTTCCTGCTGTTACAACTGCATCAGCTGATTTGTCAGCATCTGCCAGAGATTGGGATGCTCCGTCTCTTCCTGCATATTCGTCAGTAACAAGGACGGTTTTAATTCCTTTTGCCGAGATCTTCTTGCAATTCATCATAAGGTCGGTATCGGGGTTTCCAAAGCCTTCCTCAGATACTATGACTGCATCAAGTCCGAGATATTCTGCCAATTTAGCGGACCAATTTGAAGATCTTTCCTTATCAGCCAATGTAACGTTTTCATTTGTTATGATGACGCCAACAAAGTTATAATCCTTGCCGTGTCTTTCATATAGATCTTCAATTATTGGATTGTTCAGATGATTATATGTTGGGTTCTTGTCGCATGCAGAAACACAGTTTCCGCTTAGTATTGCTCCATCCATAACCTCTGTTGGATATATGAGTGTAGGAACTATTCTCTTTGCATCCACACCGTATACATAAGTGTCATGAAGAAGTCCCTGGGTTTGAAGCATGTAGACATATGCTACCCTTGGAAGATCAGGATATTTCTTAATGCCTTCCAATAGCGGTAAAGTTTCATAAGTCTTAACTTCATCAGGCTTTACATTTCTTCCTGCTTCTCCTATATAAGCCGCAGCTTTCAAGCCTACCATCCTGACTGCTTGCTCATGCTCATGCTGAGGTAAATGATCAATAGGTGTGCAAACCAATACTAAATTATTGGTCTTAGAAAACGGAGTGTAATCTGCACCGGGTCCAGTCATATCGATTATACCTTCCTGGAATCCCACAATCTTACCTGCAGTGACAACTGCAGCACCTTTTAATACATGAGTCTTGCCTGATCCTACTACATCAACCTTGTTGATAAATCCTGGGAATATTCCGCCAGGCCCTTCAACTTTTACTCTTGGTTCAATGACGTCCTTTACCGGCATTATTCGGGTCTCTTCACCGGGTTTTGCAATATCTACCTCTATGCTGACCAACCTATTGTCGCCGCTGACTGCCTCCAAAAGCTCCTTCTTGTTTACATACAATACGCCATTTTCAACTTTTGTAGCTTCGCCAAACTGTAAATCCTTTATGAATATATTGCCTAACTCTAGACGCATGAGATTCACCTCCCTTTTATTTGGAGGGGGACTGAGAGTCCCCCATGGAAACGTTATATGTTCTCTTTTATCAGGTTTTCTATGGTATCAGGTGTGCAATTATCTGCACCGCTGATTTCCTTTACCTTCTCGCCGTTTTTATAAACTATGAAGGTAGGTAAGCCCATAACCTTTTGGCTTATAGCCAATCTTCTGTTTTCAGTAGTATTAAGCTTGCAGAACTTCATTTTATCCTTGTATTGCTCTGCCAATCTTTCTACGTCGGGCATCAAAGCCTTGCAGGGTTCGCATTTTGTACCCCAGAAATCTACTATTACCGGTCCTGCTGCCTGTAATACCTCTTGGTCAAAATTTTCTTTGTTCAGCTCTAACATTGTTTCACCTCCTTTTAAGCATTTTATAAGCCACTGAAAGTCACTGAATTTTTTATTTCAGATTTCGTGAGATTTTCTTGTCTTTTAGCGGCTCCAGTCTCCTCTAATTATTTATTAAAGGTTCTTTCTATATATTTTTCAGCACTTATAGCTGCCACAGCTCCATCCGCTGCTGCAGTTATAACCTGCCTTAATGGTGTAACCCTGACATCGCCTGCTGCAAATATACCTTCTGCTGAAGTCTTCATCTCCGCATCTGCAATTATATAACCCTTTTCATCCATATCCACTATGCCCTTTGCAAATTCGGATACAGGCTTTGTGCCTACGAATACGAATACTCCATCGGTTCTGTAGTCTGTTATCTCGCCGGTTTTTACATTTTTCAGCTTAACGCCTTCCACTATTCCANNTATTTGTATTTTTTCATTATCCAATGCTTTTTCTACGATAGATTTTGCTGCTCTGAATTCGTTTCTTCTATGAACTATTGAGACCTTATCAGCAAATTTGGTAAGATACAAAGCTTCTTCAACCGCTGCGTCTCCTCCGCCTACAACTACTACTTCCAATTCTGCGAAGAAATCAGCATCACAGGTTGCGCAGTAGGATACGCCTTTACCTCTGAAATCGTCTTCTNNGATTATCGATTTCGCTTTAATTTCTCCTTCTTTCAGCTTTAGGACTTTGACTTTATCGCTTAAATCAAACCCTACCACTTCATCCTTTATAAATTCAGTTCCAAAGGCTTCTGCCTGACTCTTCATCCTTGCTGTAAGGCTGGGCCCTGTAGGATGCTCAATAGAACCGGGATAGTTTTCCAGTTCTTCGGTTGTTGCAGCCTGTCCTCCCCATTTGCCTTTTTCAATTATTACAGCACTCATTCTGCCTCTGGAAGCATATAATCCTGCAGCAAGTCCTCCAGGTCCTCCCCCTATTATGGCAACATCGTAAATTTTATCCATTATTCTACCCCTTTCATCACTTTCATATGTATATCATTGGATTAGTTTGTTATATCTATTCATCTGGTTTTAGTAGTTTATACCCAGGCTTGATAATGCGCTTTCTAAAAGCTTCATATCCAAAAACCTAAAATCTTCAAGGACTTTATTGCTCCAGTCCGGTGTAGGTCTGTCATTAAGCAGTTTTTTACAGCTTTCTATGCTGGATTCAATGATTGAAAGCGATTGAAAATCCAAAGCTCCTTTTTTATCTTCCAATATTATGCTTCTATATGGTGTCTCATTTGGTTTAACGCTTCCCATAAGGGGATGTGAGATCAGGACACTGCCTGTGTGTATTCTGTCTCTTACCTGATACAAAACATCGATATAGCTGCCGTCAACGTAAGAAACCTTCAATGTGTCGTTAAATTTAGCACAAATCAAGACATTATTAGTTAAAATATAGATATTCCGTGTCAGGCTTATCACCTCTCAATCAATATTTTTAGCTGCATATTATCTTCTATTCTTTTTTCGTTAGCGGGTAGTTTATCAAAGATGCATTTATGAATCGCAACTGATGTTCTCATGCTAACAAAAAGAGATAGAAGCAGTTGCCTCTATCTCTGTCATTAACCTGAGAGATTCTTCTATGAAATAGAATTGCTCCTTCGGTGCATAATGCTTTCCAGAGTTATGTCCGATTGCGGTCCTTTTGCCTGAGAGTTTCATTAACGGGCTTTTCCGTACTTACTCCTTCGG
>DPSW01000115.1 GCA_003527145.1 Clostridiaceae bacterium
CCTATAAGGAATTGAAACCTGTATATAAATCAGAACTTCACCGGCTGTCCATGTTATGCTGCCTTTATTATGATTAAAATATTTTTATAAAGAAAAGGTTAAGATACAATTGATTTGTGGTACTATATATGATACTATATCAATGAAGAAGGAGGTGACTAAAAGGTGGGAGTTGACAAAACAATAAGTAAGATGAAGAAACAGCCTAACGGAATAAAATTCAATNNTTGTGGATATGAATTAGTAAGATGCGCAGGTTCACATAGACAATTTAGGAATGAGCGAGGAGAAGTTATAACCATAAAAGAAGAGAATCCTCTGAAGGCTGTATATATAAAAGATGTACTTAGGAGAATAGGGAGATAAAAAATTCCCTTGATTCTTCACGATACAATTAACTCCCACCTTTCTGAAATGGATAAAAAGAATATTGACTATTACATGAGTTTACCATACAATCATTTGATACAGCCGGTTACAGATGAAAGCGGCAGTTATTATTATGGCAGGGTATTAGAATTAGATGGCTGTCAAAGCACAGGAGAAACCTTTGAAGAAGCTTATTCAAGCTTACGAGAGGCGATGAGAAGCTGGCTTGAAGTAAAAATTGAATATGGAGATCCTATTCCTGATCCTGCGGGAGATGAAGATTACAGCGGTAAATTTATTCTTAGAATTCCAAAGAGCTTGCATAAAAGATTAGCGATTGAAGCACAGCAAGAAGGAGTCTCATTAAATCAATATGNNTTCTTTCCAAAACGACATAGCAGAGCGGAAGTGTGGAGGATATCCGAGGTAAAAGCTTTGTAAACATCTATCTCTTTCCTATAAGCATTTCTGAAGGCTCATAAATTATTAAGTTCTTTTCAAAAATTTGAAGGATTATCCAGAAATATGTCAAATATTCTAAAATAAATCATGAAAATTTATTTTAAATACCCATACCCTGACCCAACTATAGGCTATTATAAAATAGAATAAAAAATATTTTATTCTATTTTAGTATCCTTCTCTGCGAGAATTAAAGATGTAATTCTATACAGCGATAGGGACAAAATCAGAGGAATAAGAAGCCTATAATAGGATCAGACAAGGACATGCAAAACAGTATGAAAAGCAGATGGGAGGCGATGATACTTGAAGCAGCAGATATATTTCAAACCAATAAATAGAGATTTTCTAGTATTGCCGATACAGTATAATCACATGATTCAAGGAATGATATACGATTCTTTAAAAGCTGAATTAGCCGATTTTTTGCACGGAAAGGGGTTTTCTAATGAGAAAAGATCCTTTAAGATGTTTACCTTTTCAAGACTTATGGGGAACTACACAATAGACAAAAATAAAGAAAAGATCATATTTAATGATGCTTTGAGCTTAGTGATATCATCTCCTTATGAAGAATTTTGCAGTTCTCTTGCAACGGGATTGCTGGTGAAAAAAAGTATACGATTAGGGGATACAGAGTTAGAAGTAGTCCAATCCATAATGGAGAAAGAAATCGTAAAGGATGAAGAAATAAGGATACAGACTTTATCTCCTATAGTGGCTTACAGCACCTTTTTAAGGCCTGATGGCAGAAAGTATACTTGTTATTTTGAGCCTGGTGAAAGCTATTATAATGAATTAATAGAAAATAATCTAAGGAAAAAATACGAAGCATTTTATAAAGAAGATGCGCCCGAAGGTGGCATTATGGTTAAGGCGTTGCATAAACCCAAGCTTTCTGTAATTAATTATAAACAAACAATCATTAAGGGATATTCGGGCAGATATGCTTTGACGGGACCCATGCCGCTTCTGCAAATGGCAGTGGACAGCGGGCTGGGAAGCAAANNGGGATTCGGTTGCATCGAGTTGATAAAGAATTAGAGAAGGCAGGACACCTTCTCTAATAACCCTAATAGGTAGTCTATGAACCTTGATAAACCAAAAACATATATTTCAAGTCCTTTGAGGCAGTATAGGTATGAATTATTCAAGGTATTTTTATTATATACAAAAAAATAAAAAAAGAAAAGTTCAGAATATATTGACTTATTGAATTTATTTGTCTATTATAGTTATAATAGATACGACGTTTATGTACATTATAAATCAAAATCATATTAAAGGTGGTGATAGTTGTGAGTCTACCGAGATTGACAACTCTATTAGCGGAGCAAATCAATGACGGGAGCAAAGGAGAATTTGACTCAATAATAAAAAACATCAAAAAAGTAAAAGAAAAAGAGGAACCATATGTAGTTTTTCTAGTATTTCATCTATGTATGGACAGCATTTATTTTGAGTTAGACAAAAAATTCAATGAAGAGGCTATCTATGATTACTACTATTTTGGGAATAATTCGGCAGCAGCATCCCAGTATTATCTGACCAGGGAAGCTAACTCGTTAAAGTATCTTTTGTCAAGCACATTCAGCGACTTAGGTAATACCCTCAAGAAGAACAATCTAGAGGATGGGGAGCTAGGACATATCATCAAAAATATGGAAGGCAGGGGAATGATAAAAATATCCGATAAAAAAGGAGGCGGAAGCGTAAATCTCAGCAAACTATCTATATTGACTAATGGCGAGATTGAGAGCATCAAGCTGGACGGAAAAGGAGATATAGAAATAGGGGATAAAAAGTATAGTGCGGATTCATTTATAAGGCTCTTTATTAAAGACGAAAATAAATCTAATAAGTTTGTGCTGATTGTGCCTAAGATTATATCAGAAAATGGAGAAGAAGTGATATTACCTAGGCATAAGGATTATTTAGAGTTAGTTAAGATAGAAAATAAGCTGGGAGAAATCGAAGGAGACAATCAAGGAGAAGAAAAGATCTGCTATATTTGTAAAAAAAGCAGTGTTGACGTAAGCAGCAGCTATTCAAAAAAATTTGATAGGACAGGTATAAATAAGATATTCACAACGACGACAATAAACACATCTCAATACTTAAGAAATTTCAATTATGATCACAACTATTCAATATGCAGCAAATGCTATCAAAAGTTAAAATCCGGAGAAAAAGTAGTTGCAGAGCAATTTAGAAGCAAAATAGCCGGAGAAGACGCCTTTATAATTCCTGAAGCAATGTTATCGAATTTTGATTACAAATACCTAAATTATTTAAAGAAATTTGTAGATTTATCATTTAGCAGCAAAGACACTGCTGCATGGGTTACAGAGATAGATTCGGAAGTGTTGGATAATGATATTAAACAGTATTGCGTTAACTTCATCATATATAGAACTGACGGAAATTCTGTAACCATTATGGAAACCATAGAAGATGTCCCTATGCTGAGGTTGGATTTAATAGCAAAATCGTTAGAAAGCAATAGTATTTTATTGGATTATAAAACATATAATGTATCTCTCGGCTATATCTACAGGTTAATCCCTGTAAGAGTAAACAATAAAGGTGAGCAGCTGGATATTGGAAGAGTTTTGTCCTTTTATAAAGCTGTCATGTCAGGTGAAAAAATCAGGCATAAGATATTGTTCGAATATGCATGTGAAGCTTTGGATAAAGGACTTAAGCAATTGGGCAAAGCGAGGATAGATAATTATTTTAATCTTGGTTTGGTCAATTATGCCAACGGATATGAAGATTTTTTCATAAAAAGGCTTATGATGTCTTATATCGTTTTGATAAAAACTTGTCAGGATTTAAATCTGATGGATAAAGAGACTTTAATTGGATTAGAAAAGGAGGATATTATGGATAACTTCAATACAAGCTCAGAAAAAGTTAATGCTTGGGTTGATAGGCTTGAATCATTTTTAGACAAGCAGGGCTTTGGTGAATCTCAAAGAGCCATGTTTTTTTTAGGAACTTTAATAAACCGTGTGGCTTTGGCTCAAGTGGAAAAGAAACATAAAACAAAGCCTATTTTGAAGAAAATACAAATGCAAGGCATGTCAGAAAAGGAAGTAATATGGCTCTATAATGATGTTTTAGAAAAATTAATTCAATATGAAAAAATGTCAATGTTTACGGAAGCTTTAATGAACAGATTTAACTATTATTATGGCTTATCACATAATTCTTGGAAATTAAGTGAACACGAAAATGTATTTTACATTATGGCTGGTTATTCATACTTAGTAGGTACAAAGCCTTTGGATATCACCAAAGGCGAAGAAGATGCACAAAAAGAGTTTTCCATGGATGAAGAAAAAACAGAATAATAAAGGGGAGGACGAATGATTATGATGTTAAATCAAAACNNGTATTTGTTTCAATCTACTTTATCAAATCCAAATGGAGATCCTGATCAGGAAAATAAACCGAGGATGGATTATGAAACCTCTACTATACTGGTAAGCGATGGCAGAAGAAAAAGGGATATAAGAGACTACCTAAAAAATAAAGGCTTCAAAATTTTTGTTGACACATTGGCAGATCAGAAGGTGCCTATGGATAAAATGTTTTACTTCATAAGAGANNTGATAAGGGAAAGATGAATGTGTTATTTTCGGATAATCCTCAATTAAAGGAGCAATGGGAAAAGCTCTTTGGTAAAGATGAAAACTATAAGGATGCGTATCTCAAGAAAGAGGAACAGCTGAAAAAAAATAAAGATTTTACCAAATTCAATAATGAATTTTTAACAGAAATCATAAAAAGAGAACTGATCGATATACGCCTATTCGGAAGTGCTATGGCCGTCGGCGGAGTCAGCAAAACCTTTACGGGTCCTGTTCAAATCAACTGGGGATATTCCTTGCATCC
Organism: Clostridiaceae bacterium; assembly: GCA_003527145.1. GTDB lineage: Bacteria > Bacillota > Clostridia > Lutisporales > Lutisporaceae > Lutispora. Next base: position 4,732 of record DPSW01000115.1, read on the forward strand.
GGTGGATTTTGTTAAATCTAGCACCATAACCTCCATAATGAATGAGGATAGCTCCACTTTTGGAAAGAAATATAAGCTTCATTATGCCTTGATAGCTCATTATGGTACCATCAATAAGTATAGTGCCAGACAAACGGGCATGTCCAAAGAAGACAGGGACCTATTCCGAAAGGCTATAGTGCAGTCTATAATGGCTAATCAGACGGACAGCAAGCAAGGGCAGGAACCATTATTATACTTAGAAATAGTATATAAACCGGATTTTGATGGGTATCTAGGGGATTTGAGAAGGTTTATAGATGCTAAGCCTCATAAAGAAGAAGCTATAAGAAGCATAAATGATATAACAGTAGATTTTGACAGGTTAAGGGAAACTGTGAAGGAAATGAACGGAAAGGGCTATATTGAAAAAATCGTGGGATGGAAACATCCTTTTGCCAAAGAAGAGCATTTAATAAATATGTNNATATGAAGAAATGGATTTATGGGCTCCAATTAAAATGGAGGGGTAAAAATGAAAATTATTTCATTGCATCTTAGGGGAAAGATGGCTCATTTCAGAAAATTTTACTCAAACTCATCTGCACTCTCCTACTTTATACCGCCAAGAACCACTATATGCGGCATAGCTGCAGGACTTCTGGGACTTGAAAGAGATAAGTATTATAATGAATTTTCCATCGATAAATTTAAAGTTGCCGTAGCTTGTCAAAAGCCTATAAAGAAAACAATGCAAAAGATGAATTATCTTATGATAAAATCTCCCAATGATCTGAATGGATCTCAGGAGAACCACAGCCAAACCCCCATGGAGCTGATAATTCCGCAAAATATTAGAGAAGGCTGCATTGACTATAAAATATGGATGACCCATAAAAATGAGAAACTTATGGCAGAACTGGAAGACATATTATACTGCAAAGGAGAAGCCTATTATAAAAGCGCAGGAGCTTGCATGGCATTGGGTACCGCCTTTAATTTGGGATGGATTGAAATTGAAGGCGTGCTTGAGGGCAAAGAAGTTGATTTAGAATCAGAGAAGCTGATTTCTTCATCTATTCCTGTAGAAAGAGTGAAAGAAATAAGAACGGAAAGTATGATTGGAAATAGACATAGGATAACAAAAGAAGAATTGCCCTTGGAATTTGATGAGGAAAGACGCATCACAGGAAGAGGACTTAAAGATATTTTGGTCAATATTGATGGTAAAGGCATTGCTGCTGTTATAGATTCTTTTGTATCTCTGGAGAATGGACAAAACATAGTGTGGATGGAATAATTGAAGGCATTGGAGCTATGATCTAAACGGTTCCAATGCCTTTAATTGAACGATACTTAAACACCCTTAGGCACCCGCCGCATACAGAAGCAGGGGCCTTAGAGCGGGTTGGTTTAGTGATAAAGGAGTGAAGCAGATAGATGGAGTATTTAGCTCATCTGGATAAAGAGAAAGGCTATAAACAATTTTTAAAAGACCATTTAGAATCCGTAGGCAACCTTATAAGTATGCAAATACCACCTACGGTAGGTTTTGATAATATAGACAACAATATTATTAAGAAATTTAGCTATTATATGGGGTATATCCATGACATCGGCAAGTATAGCGATTATTTTCAAGAGTATTTAAAAAATGAAAAGAGCAGCCGCTTAAAAAATCATTCTCATATTTCTGCGTGTTTTTTGTATAACTTTTTGTGGAAAAAAGTACACTCATTTGAAATGGATGACAAAGATATGCGAATTATAGTCTTTCTCTATTATCTATGCTCTAGAAGGCACCATGATTCGTTAATAGTGGAAGCTGCACTATTTTCTAATAGCATGTTGGATGAAGTAAGGGCTTTGGAGAAGCACTTGACTGAAAAAGCAAAGGATATACTTAGGGATTTGCAGTTAGAAGAAGATATGAGCTTTGAGGAGTTTAGCAACTATTTCCGTGTTGATTTATTAGAAAAAAACAAAGCATATTTTGAATATATGCCAAGTAAATTTGGAAACGGAAAAATAAATGATATCAAGTGGTATTTTCTTCTCATTTACATATTCTCGCTTCTTATAGATATGGACAAGCTGGATTCTGCTTTAATAAAAATTGAAATGACCAAAAATATTACTCCCGANNAAAAGCATGGTAGTGATACTAAGTCCAATTTGGTTGAAAGAAGAGAAAGAGCTAGGAAAAGTATGGTACAAGCCATAGACAGTATGGTTGACGAAGATATTAAAAACGTGCATTTTTTCACTCTTACAGCTCCCACAGGCATTGGTAAAACCCTTTCCTCACTGCAAAGTGTTCTCCATTTGCAAAAGAGGATAAAAGATACAGAGAATTATACACCGAAGATAATAGTCGCCATTCCCTTTGTTAATATAATCGAACAAAATAAGATGGAATATGAGCATGTATTTGGTGAAGAGATAAAGATGGTTGTACACCATAGATTAGCCGATTTTTCATCGGTTGGGAGTTCGTTAGAAGAGATTCCGATAGATAAAGCGCTATTACGTACCGAAGCTTGGGAGGGCGATGTAATATTAACTACCTTTGTACAGCTTTTTCAATCAATTTTTACGGGGGAAAACAGACTCCTAAAGNNAATCAATAAACTTGCGGGAAGCATAGTCATACTGGATGAAGTCCAATCAATTCCCCAGGAGTATATGCCTTTGATCGGAGCAACACTGCGGATGATAGCAAAATATTATGGTACGAGATTTGTACTGATGACGGCTACACAGCCCAAGATACTTGAGTTTGGCAATCTCCTGCTCAATCGTGGCGATTATGAAACGGATGGGAGAAAAGAAATTCAGCTGCTTCCTGATCACAAATTTTACTTTGAGGGATTGCACAGGACAAAATTTGTACCAATTTTGGAAGAAAATTTGGATAATGATGGGTTTATTGAATTGCTCTTTGAAAAGTGGCCTTTTAATAAATCGTGTTTGATCGTTGTTAACACAATTAAAAGAAGCATAGAACTTTATAAAGATATAAAGAAAAAAATTGAAGAAGAAGAATTAAACATTCCGGTATACTACCTTTCAACCAACATATTACCCGTTATAAGAAGGCAAGTAATAAAAAAGGTAAGAGATTTACTGGATAATGATGAGCCTGTTGTTTTAGTTTCAACTCAGACCATTGAAGCTGGAGTGGATATGGACTTTGACATGGCCTTTAGGGATTTTGCTCCCTTGGACTCGCTGATACAAACAGCGGGGAGGGTTAACAGATCAGGGAAAAAAGGATGCCATTTGCCAGTCTATATAGTTGAATTAGGCAAGGACAATCAGTATGTATACGGTCTATCTCATAGAAAACATACGGAGCGGCTATTAAAAGATAAAGATGAAATATATGAATGTGATTATGGCAAGCTGGCGGAAGATTACTATGATTTGGCTTTAGAAGAAGGTGTAGATGATAAATCAAAAAATATATGGGAAGCCATGATAAAACTCAATTTTGATGATATTAAGGCGTTCAAGCTTATAGAAAATATTGAAGAGGTTTGTGATGTTTTCGTAGAAATAGATGAAGATGCCAGTGCTTTAGCAGACGCTTTTGAAAAGGTCTTCTCCTATGATGGAAAATCCGATTTTCATNNATATTTGAGGCAAGGGCGTTATTAAAATTAATAGAAGGCAGAATGAGCGATTACATTGTACAGATAAGAAGATCGAAGCTGCAAGGAAATAAACCGATAGAATTTAGCGCTAGGGGAGATGCTCAATGCTCATTATACTGGGTGCCTTTTCAAGAACTAGAATACTACTATGATGAAGATACTGGATTCATAGATAAAAGCGGTAAGGCTCATGTTTATTAAAAAAGCTATGGCGGTGATGGTATGGGTGAAATCAGCGTAAACGGTACTCTTGTTTGGTATTACTTTATTTGTGAAAGAGAAGTATGGCTTATGGCGCACAATGTTACACCTGATCAAGAGGATACAAATATAGATATAGGCAGGTTTGTGCATGAGAACTCCTATGGTAGAGAGAAAAAGGAAATTTCTGTGGGCAATATAAAGATAGATATAGTTGACAAAAAAGAAGGATATTTAATATTAGGAGAAATCAAAAAAAGTTCAAAGTATGACGAAAGCGCTAAAATGCAATTAGCCTATTATTTATTGGAATTAAAAAGGCTCGGTATAGAAAGCGTAGGAGTGCTTATGATTCCCAAGGAGAAAAAGAGGGAAGAAGTAAAATTGACTGATGACCTGATTGAAAGATTAGAAAGCATAGAAAAGCACATTCTTGCGATTTGCTACGAGCCTGTTCCAAGAGAACCTAAAAAAATCAATTTTTGCAAAAACTGTGCCTATAATGAATTTTGCTGGTCTTAGGAGGTGGAGAAATGAAAAAAACTATTTATATATTTAATGACGGAGAAATAAAGAGAAAGGATAACACTTTATGCTTTGAGAGCGAGACCGGTAAGAGATATATACCTATCGAGGATGTAAACGATATATTTGTTTTTGGGGAGGTGACAATTAACAAAAGTTTATTGGAATACATATCCCAAAAGGAAATATTGCTGCATTTCTTTAATTACTATGGGTATTATGTAGGGACTTATTATCCGAGAGAGCATTTGAACTCCGGTTATATGATATTAAAACAAGCGGAGAATTACATAGATGAGGCTAAAAGAATGGTTTTGGCATCAAGCTTTGTTGAGGGGAGCAGCAAAAACATTCTGAATGTCCTGAGATATTATAAAAACCGGGGAAAGGATTTGGAAGATTTAGAAGGAGCTATATTATCTCTGCAGGAG
>DPSW01000140.1 GCA_003527145.1 Clostridiaceae bacterium
GAGTGTCAACAGTCTTCAGACTATTGGCATAAGCGATACATTGCAAATGATATGGAGGAAAAAGGCATTGTTCGCCCTTCTCTTGAACTTTATGAAAAATATGGGGTTATAGATAAATTGGTATATACAAATGAATTGAAATATTATAGTTTTCAAGATAAAGGAGAAGAGTTAGAATTTATACTGGAGAAGTTGAGTAATATCACAGAGAAGGTTATTGTAGTCAATATAACCCATAATTTATTATCTGTACCCTGTGTGAAGGTGATTATTCCTGAATTTGAAAGCTCGTTGGATGATAAACATCTAAAAGAAAGGTGTAAGCTCTTTGGCGAGATTCTTAAAAACTATGCTTCAAGGGGAACTGCCTAAATGAAAAAACTAATTAATTTGCCTTTAATCTATTCTATAAGGATCGTTTTTGAAAGTTCTCCATTGTATGCATCCTTGATTATTCTACACGCTATTGTCATAGGGGTACTACCTTCGATATTAGTTATGCTGGAAGCAAACTTTATAGATCAAACCTTGGACCTGCTTAAAACCGGGTTTGATATTTCTAGAATTGTCTTACCCATGACGTTCTTAGTGTTGGCAATTATATTTATGTGGTTAGCTAAATCCCTAAAGTCTACTCTTAGAACATTTTTGTTATCTTCTGTTAGAGGATACTTATTACCTCAAATCTACGACAAAAAAGCAACTTTAGACTATAAAGACTATGAAAATACTGAAATTTGCAATCTAATTAGTCGGGTTTCGTTGGAGCCAGAGTTGACAGTAACAAATGNNACTTAATAGTGGTGGCATCCCTCTTTTTAGTCATAGCAACCCACACATGGCAGTCAGCTATTTTGGTATTTGTTATTTCCATACCATTATTCATTTTGGCAATGAAAAGTGGTAAAGCGAATTATGAAGCCACCAAAAGAACTATACAATTAGAACGAAAAAGTAAATACTTAGATACCGTATTATCCGATAAGTCCACTGCACATGAACGAAGTTTGTTCCAATATGGAAAAGAGATGATAGATCAATGTTATGAAATTAATGAATCGATTAGAAAAATTCTTGTACTAACAAGACTGAAATGGTTTATAAAAATGAAGACTGGTTCTATTATTATCGCCTTCATTAGTNNTCTCTATTACATTATTCATGATAAACTCCCTTTCTAAGGGCGAAATTACAATAGGTTTATTTGCAGCCCTTGTTAATGCTGTATTTAAGCTGGTAAACAAACTATCTTGGGAGTTAACAGATGTTATGGATAGTTTAGCAAAAAAGAGTGAATATTTAAAAGACCTAAAGTCCTTTAATCAATTGAAAAGTGATTACATATCCACTGAAGGTAAAGGTAAGTCAAATATTGAATTTAACAGTATCGAATTCAAGAATNNATCCTTTAAATATCCAAATTCCGCTGAATACGTTTTGAAGGATCTTTCTTTTAAAATTACAGCAGGAAAGCATTATGCTCTCATTGGTGTAAATGGTGCTGGAAAGACAACAATTACTAAGCTCATGATTGGCCTTTATAAGGAATACGATGGAGAAATACTGATAAATGATTTAGATATAAAGAATTATCAACAGAAGGAATTAAGAGATCTATTTTCAGTTGTATTCCAAGATTTTGCAAAGTATCAAATCAGTATAAAAGATAATATTTTATTGCCTATAATACAGCAATATGAAGTAGCAATATTAGAAGAAAAGCTACAGGAGGTCATCAATAAGCTGGATCTTCATAACCTTCTAGATGATAGCCCTAAGGGGATTGATACAGAATTAGGTAAATTAAGCCACGATAGCGTTGAGCTATCCCATGGACAGTGGCAAAGAATAGCAATAGCAAGAGCTATTGCTGTAGATACACCTTTTTATATTTTAGATGAACCCTGTTCTGCCCTTGATGCTATCAATGAACAAAAACTGTATTGGGAATATGATCATTTGCCTAAGGGCAAGACAACTATCTCAATCAGCCATAGGTTAGGTGCAACCAAAATTGCTAATGAGATCATTGTAATATCCAGTGGTAGGATGATTGCTGTAGGAAGTCACGATGATCTTTATGAAACCTGCCGTTTATATAGGGACATGTACGATAAACAAAAGGGGTGGTATGAAAATGCATCATAATGCTTCAATAAAATCAGTGATTATGGTAATCAAGAGGATTGTTGGGATTGCCATAAAAACAACCCCCCTATTTGCCTGCGTCATTTTTTCGGTAGGAATCATTAGCTCTTTGAGTCAGGGTGTTATTACAATTCAGACCCAAAGGATGTTTGAGACTGCCATGAGAATGGTAGATTTAGAAGCAATCTATAGGCAAACTGTAGTACAATGTATATTATTGTGTGGGGTTATTATCCTATCTCAAATATTGAACGGACTTCACAATTATGCTTATGATCTTTATATCAACAAAATGAAAAACAAGCTGGGTAAAAAATTAAATGAAAAAATAAATCGAATTGATCCCATTATGTTTGAAGATTCAGCGTTTCTCAACATGGTTAATCAGGCAAAGCTTGGCATGGAAAATAGTATTGAGGTGATTCTTATATTAGGAGATATCTTCACTTACTATATTCCCTATTTCATTTTTATGGGAGTGTATCTTTTTTCCATCAAGCCAGATTTTTTACTGGTTATGTTATTAATCTTTGCCCCGGTATCGTTGGCGCAAGTTATCAGAATGAAACTATATAGCCAATTAGAGAAGGAATCTTCACTGTTGAGAAGAAGACTAAGCCACTATGAAGAATGTGTTAGTGATATTGGATACATCAAAGAAACCAGGATTACATCTAGTCTGGACTACTTTAGAAACAAATTTATGGGAGTTTTGAAGGAGTACAATGAAAACATTACCAAAACGTCTAAAAGATCTAATCTATATGAATTGATGCTGGATTCCGTCACATTGATGGGCTATGTCTATATTCTATGGATGTTGGCATCTGCTTTGTTCAACAAAGAGATTTCAGTAGGAGCATTTAGTGCTATTTACGTGTCCATAAGCAGTATGTTTGCAATGATGGAGGAAATCATTCGCTATAATATTGGAAACATAGCTGAGAATATAGGAACTGTCGATCACTTCATAAGATTCCTTGATTATGAAGCGGTAGAGGTTGAAGAAAATATCGAAGACTATGGAAGAGCAATTCAACTGAATAATGTAACTTTTTATTACCCCAATCAACAACAACCAGCCATTAATGGTCTTAGCTTAGCCATTCATCCGAAAGAAACCATCGCTATTGTTGGAGAAAATGGTTCTGGAAAAAGTACTTTGGTTAATCTGATTTTAGGACTGTATTATCCCACATCTGGTACTATTTCAGTAGGGAGTGTCAATCGGCTACCAAAGGTATTGCATTATAAAGGATTATCGTCAGTTTTTCAAAAGTTTCAGAAATACAAGATGAATTTAGAGGATAATATTAGATTGAGTGATTTTCAAAATAAAAAATCAGTGGTAGAATCCGTTGAAAGAGCCAACATTGAAGAATTATATTTGAGGCATCGAGACACTATGCTATCAGTGGAGTTTGATGGAATTGATTTGAGTTCTGGTCAATGGCAGAGAGTTGCTATCGCTAGAGCTGTTTATAAAAACCATGAATTTATTACATTAGATGAGCCAACAGCCTCCATAGATGCTTTGGAGGAGGATGCTCTTTATACAAAGTTTAAAGAAATCGCAGACAATAAGACAACAATCATTGTTACCCATCACCTAGGTTCTATTAGTTTTGTCGATAGAATTGTTGTTATGAAGCATGGAAAAATTGTTGAGGAAGGTTCTCATGAAGTACTCATGAAGCTCAATGGATTGTATAAGGAAATGTTTACAGCTCAATCTGAAAATTATATTAAGCGGGCAGAAGCTAATTGAGGTTTTTCACTAATCAACAAAATATCAAAAACTTAACATAGTACAAATGTTTTTGGAAGGCAAGCATAAAAATTTGAAACATAGAAACCAATTTTATTAGTTGATGCAATAAATCAAGTACAAGCCGTCTATTTAGCTGATTTTTTAGAAGTAAATAATAAAAGATAGTTTATGCTGCTGTTTCTTTTATTTCATTAATTAAACTGAATTTTTTACTCTTAATCCATGCATCCAGATGAATGTTTACTGCAGAAAATGTA
>DPSW01000287.1 GCA_003527145.1 Clostridiaceae bacterium
AGCAGTGTTTCCGTAGTCCGTGAAAAAAACACCAAAATGGTTTCAAACAAACTGGTGTATAAATGTGAACTTATCAATTGTCGATTATAGGATTGCAGAAAAACCTTGTTGAACTGAGCTGCGGTCGATAGCCACCTCATTATTGGGATTCAATCTTTTCCCCCCTCCCCAAACGGGGGTGATAAATGTTTGATTTTATGTAATTGTGGCTGAATTAAGGCACCACCATAAGTGGAAGCAATGATTGCCGTTTCATATATCCCTTTTGGCAGCAAGGACATATGGTCATATCACGACCAGTAAGCTTCAAAAGCAACTCAGCTGTAGTCAGCTTCTTTGGAATGGAAGATAGATTTACTCCTGTTAGCTTCTTGCAGTTACAGATATGCAGGCTACAGATATGACGAGGAGACAGGCATATATTACCTGAATGCCAGATACTATGACCCAAAGATAGCAAGATTCCTTACCGAGGATACCTATAGGGGACAAATATATGACCCGCTGAGCCTGAATCTATACGCATACTGTTANNAGTGGACACTGGGCAGTAGGGACAGCGATAGATCACCTGCAGCACAAGCACAAATACTTGAAGCAACAAAAGAATATAGCGATGCAGCAGAAAGAGGAGACAAAGCTGCGATGAATGCAGCGCATCAAAAAGCTGAAGATGCTAGAGCAGGAAATATATATAACAAAGGCAATGTAGACACAAAAGCTATAGCTAAAGAAATAGATGAAATCTCNNGCCAAGAGTTACAGGAACTATAGGGTTTGGAAGCACGCATAAGGGAACGGGCACTGCTGGAACATCTACGATACTCGCTATAAGTAGTGGTAATAAAAATGTAGATATTGCGTATACCAAATGGTGGGATACCCATCCACAGCTATCGTATACTAATGATCCAAGATACTCTGAAATATCCATAGCCGCTTTCCAAAATAAACTGCTTGATATGTCAAGGCGTGGTGTAGATGTAAATAAACTATCCATAGAAGAACTATATAAGCTTTTTGAAGACGAAGTTAGCTTCCAATCAGGTGCCACCCTGGCAATGTCTGGCATTGCAGCAAGCATAACAAAGAATGGTGTTATGGCATTCAGTGAGGGCGCAGGGAACTATTCAAAGGAATTCACCAACTGGTTAAATGCAGGTAAAGCAAATAATAAGGTGTATCAAGGTGTTATAAATGGAGAACCTGTCTATACTGGAATAACAAAGCAAGAGTTGTCAACACGATTATATCAACACAACTATAAGGGAAAAGGATTGGATTATTTACAAGAAACATTCTCAGGACTCACTCGAAATCAGGCTAGGGCTATTGAACAGTATTTTATTGAAAATGGCCCAGAAAATGCACTCAATCAAATTAACAGTATAAGTCCAACTTCAGCCTATTATAACGATGCCATGCGGTGGGCTACAGATTTTATTAAGGGTCTAAAATAAGCGCTAATTTCTTTCTAGGTTTCTTCTTTAGAGATTTGTGCTAAAAATGCAAGGTCAAGATTTGTAATAATCTCAACAATTTTGCTCTTGTGTCTCATTTTTTATTAAGTAACAGCCAAGACGCTATTTTATCTGTTTAAAAACACAAAGGAGGTAATCCATCTTGAATTCATCTAACGAAAACCCAGTATCTTTGGAGTATAAAAAGAGATATAATAGGCAACCTCAAGAAATTAAAGAAAAATTGGATAATTTTCGAAACACTGATTATCAGTTAAGAGTTATCAAAAAAACAAAACCTAAAATTAAAATTGGTGATGTATTCGTATTGAGCCCAAGAGAAAATATATATTTCTATGGCAAAGTATTAAAAACAAACATAAAAACAATAAATAATGATAATTTTGTTGAAGGAAAACAGACAATTTTTATTCATAAGTGTAGAAGTAACCAAATAACACTGGATAACTTTGAGCCGAATTATGATGATCTGTTGATTAATCCTTCTATAGTAGACATCAGCTACTGGCAAAAAGGGTTTTTTTATAATGTTGGAAATTTACCACTTACTGATGTAGAGAAAACCCTTGATTATGGATTTTATAAATTCGGGATTCCAGGTATTCGCGATGGTTGGTTTTGCACAGAAGAAGGTGAAAAATTGAATCACCAGCCGAGAATAAAGGGGATTTATGGCGTTGCTACAATTACAGGAATTTCTGCTGAAATCGAGAAAGAGATTATCATGGAGCCTTTGCTAATAATTGGAAACATTGGGGACGGTTAATTTATTATAATTTTTATAGATTAAGATGTTTTTGTTTATAGAAACTGGGGGGGAATGCCCCCAGAGACTGTGAAAAAAATGGACCTTAACGTTACGTAACCGGGGTAAGGTCTATGGGGAGCTGTCCATCATGTATGAAGGCAGGCTTTCTGAGTAGCAAAAAACAAACGGCATATCAAGAGTAAATAAACGCCCTTTCCAAGGGCGCTCCTGGCATGCCATTCGTTTTTCACTAAAGTGTAGTTAGGGATTGCATGCCAAACTCTGGCCTGCAAACTCACACAAATATTGTCATAAAAAGCTATTTACAGAGAAAATTTCATACCGCCATGAAAATGTGATTACGTTCGGGCTTTTATTGCATCAATCATGTCACCGATGGCGGATTTGTCCGTAAAATCCACAACTTGACCATAGGTTGCCAGCATATCTTTCTCTTCCGTACTCAATTCGCTTTCCGATTTCTTTCTGATCGTTTTCACCATCATACTCATCATGATGCGATGAATAAAATTGAGCCTCGGGTAATCAATGCCGCCTCTAAAATGGAAGATATTAATTTTGCTCTCCATTTCAGGAGTAAGCACCTTCGATAACGAACTGCGGATGCTGTTTATATTCTTTTCATCGCTTACATCAGCAGCGCCTACAGTAAAAAGGTACAGCGACTTATTCGCAATAGATTGAAACGACTTGGTGATCAACGAAACGCCGTTTACGCCGCCCGCATAAAGGCCGCCGCCATAAATAATGACATCATAATTTCGTAAATCCGAAGGTTTTATTCTTCCGGCTTCCATTAGCTCCGCGCCTAACTCCTGCGCAATCCACTGCGCATATTTTTTGGTAAAGCCATACCTGGATTTATATATGACGATCGCTTTTTCCATATTGCATTTTCATCCTTTCGAGATTGTTAAAAAGTGTTTCCATCGTGATTCTGGCGCTTTCCTGAAGATCAGCGTTAATTCCATCAAAAAGCTGTTCTAAAAAGGCAGCACCNNAAACTGGGTGAAGAACAGAAATGTCTTTTCAGTCAGAGCTACGGATAAATTCCGTTTATCCTGTTTGTTTACGCAAAGCGTAACATAGCCTTTAGCAGAGAGAACCTCCAGCATTTTTCGTACATTCTGCCTGGTGCTGCCAATAAACTCTGCTATTTCTGTTACGGATGGCTGTTTCTTCTCCATATTAAAAATCATGATAAGCAGTAACCATTGCTTTAATGTCATATGCTCCAAGA
>DPSW01000263.1 GCA_003527145.1 Clostridiaceae bacterium
ATAGGGCTGAATCTTTCTATTTCTTTTATAAAGCTTACTGAAATTTCATCTGAATATACATTATCTTCAAGCAAAAACTCCGTTATCCTTGCAGCATATTTCTTCATTCTATCAAGATGATCTCCCGTATCTTCGTCTCTGGATTCGGCCATTTTTGCAAGGGCCAGAACCGTACTGTACAAAAGCTCGTCTATAAAAATATTTTTATTTAAACTAATGGCTATACTGCTGGAAAGGGTCTCCAAAAAAGCTATATGATGCTGCTTGTATGTATTTTTAACCGTACTTGAGAAAAATATGATGCCCACAGGTTTATTATTCAGCTTAAGAGGCAAGGTTATAGAAGCCCTTATTCCAGATTCCAGTAAAATTTTATTGTACAGAGCATGGCTGTTCTTTGTATACTCTTCAAGGTCATTGATTACCCTAGGAATTCCTTTAGTTACAATACCTTTCAAGCTGGTTTCATCAAGTCTGGCCTTTATGCCCATCAGCTTTTTAGGCAGATCGTCCAAGGCCGGATCTGAAATCCCATATGAGGCTTCTACACTTTCTCCGTTATCCTTTAGCAGTGCTATTCCTATGTGAGAATAAGGAATGAATTCTGAAAAGGAGGTGTATATATACTTTAGTATCCCTTCAAAGGAAGTGTCATGATTGATATTCTCTATCAATTCGATGAGCTTACTCAGCTTATTGAAAGCCTTGTCCACTTCTTTGATTACCGGTGTCAATTCGTTTTTAATCGGTATAGATATGCCTGTATTCTTTTTTAACGACCCGATGTTGTTAATCCCTATGTATAACTCATTCAAAGGTATTACAATATATTTATACAGCTGGAATACCAATATCAGCAATGAAATCAATAAAGCGGTAAACAGCCCAAAGGCAATCATTATAATACGGTTCGCATTCTTCTTGTGGAGGTTTATAAGGCCCTGGGTTATTTCATCACTGTACTGCAGCAATTGCTCTTCGTGTTTATTAATATATATCAGGGCTTCAGCAGTTTGCTTATCCGCTTGCTTGCTTCCTATGATTTCACGAACAGCTTGACTGAAACCATCCCAGGCATCATCTGTGATCTCAATAATTGAACCCATCTCATCGATTGAATTTTCGAGGTTTATTGATATGTCATCCTTTTCCAGGTATCCGGTGCGCAACGATGACAGTGTATTTGAGAATTCATTATGCGCTTTGGCTAAATAATTATTCAATAACAGAGTTTTTTCATTAAGGGCCTCATCCGTTTCTATCAAAGATCCATTTTGCAAGGATTGCAATATTGCATATTTACGATTTGCATCTTTGGACAGCTGTTGAGTAAGCATCCGCTGTCTGCCGAACACATCAATCAATATGTATTCGTCTTTGCTGCTTTGATTCATAAAAAATATGATCATCATGAGAAATAACATCAATAGGCAGATCAAGGTAATCATAACTATAATTTTTTTACTCATCAGCTTGATAAAGCTTGTACTTTTAGCAGGCATATCATCACGCACCCTTTCCTTCAAGTTTTGCTGCTACCTATCAGGCGTTTCTAAAAATTATACCATTTATTGCAACATTTTGTCGATATAGTATGAAAAGCCAAGTAAAAAAGGCCGACACTTTAGCCGGCCCCGATATATCAAGGTCTCCATATATGCCAAAGGTGATTATCCTGGCCCCTTGCAAATACATCAAGTCGATTTCCGCCCCAAGATACTGCCGCCGGCTCTGAGGTTATGACGCCTCCAAGAGATTGCCAGCCGCTCCATCTGCTTCCGTTCCATGTTCTCATGAGCAGTTCACTCCTTGGGCCTCGCGCAAAGACTTCCAATCTGTTCACGCCTGTTGATGAGGCTGCAGGCCCTGAGCTTATAACCCCTCCGCCCAGATCTTCCCATCCGCTCCACCTTGAGCCGTCCCACCATTTGTGCCATAATGATTGATTCTGCCCTCTTCCAAATACATCTATTCTGTTGGGCCCCCAAGATACAGCACCAGGAGCCGAAGTCAATATGCCTCCAAGATCCTCCCAATCACTCCAGCGAATACCGTCCCACCACTTATGCCACAACGCATTATTTTGGCCTCTGGCGAACACATCCAGCCTATTGGCTCCCCAAGATGCTACTGCCGGAGCTGAGGTCAATACGCCTCCAAGATCCTCCCATCCGCTCCAGCGTGCACCGTCCCACCACTTATGCCATAGTGCATTGTTTTGGCCCCTGGCAAATACATCTATTCTATTTGGACCCCAGGATACTGCTGCGGGAGAAGAAGTCAGAGCTCCGCCTAAGTCTTCCCATCCGCTCCAGCGTGAGCCATCCCAATATATATGCCAAAGCGCATTATTTTGGCCTCTGGCAAATACATCAAGACGGTTAGGCTGCCAAGATGCTGCTGCGGGCGCAGATGTCAAAATGCCCCCCAGGTCCTCCCATCCGCTCCAGCCGGTTGCCGGCGGTATTGGAGGCATCGGCATCTCTTGATCTATATTCTGGAGTGTGAAACGAATTATATCTCTGATTATTTGATTTATTCGGTTATTTGGTACACCATATCCTCTTAAAATAGTAAATATCCAAGGCATATCTCTGCGTATTGCATTAAAAAGCTGATCTGTTCTTTGTTCGATCGTCCCCGTATAATTCCTCTCATTTCTCAAAACGTAGCTTACAACAGCCCTGAAAATATTACGGCTCACAGATCGTTGTACACCATATCTCTGAAGCTCTGAATAATAATTGGCAAACTGTCTGTTTATTAAAGCCATTATTCGATTGACATCCTGAGGGCTTTGGCGCATATACTCATCTT
>DPSW01000410.1 GCA_003527145.1 Clostridiaceae bacterium
GCTTTAAATAGGACATACAAAACCTCCTCAACCCAAAGTAGTACTGCTGCTGCAGCGTTTATTACTTTGATTTAATGTGCATAAAAGGTATATATATAAGTATAAACCTTTTTGGGTATTTTGTCGAATTTTGACCGTATTATCCCGCCTATTTATTGAGCATTATATTGATTATTTCTATATCAGTGCCTTCCATGCCTTTTTTGCCTAATCTTCCGATGCTCTCGATAGTAGCTTCTACTCCATTTTTTACTAATCCTTCTCCGTCTTTAAAGGCATTGCCTTGTGAGCTGAGCTGATGTGCAAGAATTGCGGCATCTACAGCTGAAGCAATCTTTGCGGCACAGGAAGGTTTTGCTCCGTCGCACACCATACCGCCTACATTGGCTATTGTGTTTATAATTGTTCTGGAAATTTCTTCGTAGCCTCCCCCATGAAGATAAGTTATACCGGCGCCGCTTCCTGCCGCAGCACTCACAGCACCGCAATAAGCCGAAAGCTTTCCTATCAATTCTTTTTGATGAATGGCTGTAAGATTGCTCACTATCAATGCTCTGAAGAGCTTTTCTTCACTGACCTTAAGCTCCTTGGCATACTCAATGACCGGAATGGATGCAGTTATACCCTGGTTTCNNTGAGTTAATGACAACAGGAAGAGAGCAGCCGCTCATTCTGGCATCGCTTCCCGCTGCAGCTTTAGCTTTAGCCCTTACCTTTATGTCATCGCCGTAATATCTTAAAAGCGTCTTGCCTACGCTGACACCATAATTGTTTTTTAAGCCTTCTTCTGAAATTGCCGTATTCATCCTAATCTGGTTTGCAAGCAGGTCCCGCAATTCTCCCAAATCTACAGTGTCTGCAAATTCTATAATTCCTCTTATGCTAAGAAGGGATCTATCTCCCGTTGGCACCGAATCGCTCTGAGCGCCTTCTTTATTTTCGTAAATGATTTTCCCGTTCTTAACTATTTTTATTATATTGGTATGGGAATCTTTGATGTAGACCTCTGCGGATTCGCCCTCTGAAAAAACCTTGGCCGCAATGTAAAGGTTTTCTACTCCTTGAAGGTGATATACAGAACAATAGTCTTCCTTCAGCAGCTTTCTTATCTCATCATGATCCTCGCTCTTAACGCTTTCTAATACCTGAAGCCCCTTGTCCGGGTCTCCTCCAACTACTCCTGCAACAGCAGCTGCTGCAATACCTATAAGACCGCCTGTATTCGGCACTACAACACCCTTTACATTCTTTACAATGTTTCCGCTGCATCCTATTTCCATTCTTTCAGGCTGCTTGCCCAAAACAGCCTTTGCCTTAGCTGCTGCATAGGCGATTGCTATAGGTTCCGTACAACCCAGAGCCTCTATTAATTCACTATTTAGTATCAAAATATAATTTTCATATGCTTCCTTTGTAAGCATTTTATCTCCACCTGCTTTCTTAACTAGATTGCTAACAATACTTGCTAAATTTATTACATAAAATTGAACGTAATTTATTGATGGGGATCTACATGAACCCTTACCTCATATACTTTATCCAATGCCTTATAAACATTATCCCTTGCTATATCGCCTATCTTATGAGCTTCATCAAGGCTTACGCCCTTATCTACGCATATGTCCAGATCTATTAAATAGAACGGGCCGCTCTGTCTCATTCGAATGCCATGAGCACTCTCAACTCCTGGTGTATTTAATACAGCTTCCTTTATCAGTCCTATCTTCTCCTTTTCGGGAGACTTGTCCATAATTTGATTTGTTGCATCGACAACTATATCGTAGCCCATCTTTAATATAAATAAGGCTACCAGTCCGCCGGCTATTGGGTCCATTATGGGATAGCCTAATATAGCTCCGCCTATTCCGATGAAGGTTGCTATGGAAGAGAAGGCATCAGACCTGTGGTCTAAGGCATTAGCAATAGTTGAGGGGCTATTTATTCTCTTGCCTACTTTATAAGTAACCCTATACATGGCTTCTTTTACAACTATTGAAATAACCGCTGCATATAAGGCAATTATGCCCGGGGCATGCAATGAGCCGCTGGATATTGAAGCATAAGCAGTCCTTAGTATTTGAATACCTGCAGCTATAAGCATCAAGCCTACGATTGCAGCCGATATGGCTTCTGCCTTTCCATGACCAAAGGGATGTTCCTCATCAGCAGGTTTCTTTGCAATTTTTAGGCTTATATACACCACAGCTGAGGCTATAATATCCGAAGCGGAGTGCATAGCGTCTGCTACCATAGCGCTGCTGCCTCCCACAATCCCTGCAAATGCTTTAAATGCTGTTAATACTAAATTACCAACAACTCCAATAATGGCCCATTTCTCAGCAGTTTTAAAATCCTCATCATGCTTCGAATTGCCCTCCAGATTCTTTTTTGTGTTCTCTCCAGCCTTTGCATTTTCTGGCAAATTCATATTTCTAATCCTCCTATACCACTAATATTCCTTATTTTCATCTGATGGCCNNTAAGGCCCTGGGGTATATTGTCTTTTTATATCCTATATAATTAATTGTATAGGACAGCAAGCTATCCTATACAATCAATAGATTCTCTAAATCCAGTGCCAGAATTTACCTGATGCTTTATCGAGCCGCTTTTTCAAGAAGCCTCTTTGCAACTTCAAATCTATCTTCATTGACATATAAAGGAACGCAGCATCCCGGTCCTAAGATAAGCCTCTTATCTTCAACCTGATCTAATGCATCCTTGAGATGAGCCAAGAGTTCTTCTTCATTGGCGTCATTAAGAACCTTAAACTCGTC
>DPSW01000005.1:0-441 GCA_003527145.1 Clostridiaceae bacterium
TTATATGTGCTATTTAGCCAAAGCGGAGTGCTGCATTCTTACTTGGACACAAGCTTCTTCAGCATTGATATGAAACAGATACGGAATATATATAAAGTCGGCCTTCCTTCCTCTGCAGAATCCATGTTCTGGCAGCTTGCTGCCATTATTCTCACCAGATCCATACTTACTTACGGTGAAACAGCCTTTGCTGCCCACCAGCTTGGAATGCAGGCAGAATCCNNGCTTCAGCATCGCCGCCACCGCCTTCATGGGACAAGCTTTGGGAGCCGGCGATGAAAAGCTTGCAAAGCTGTATCTTAAACAGATATTTAAAGGCTCTATTTCCATCACGGCTATAAGTGTTATAGTGCTTGTATTTTTCCCAGGTGCCATGATGTCTCTGCTGACGGATAATCCTGAAGTCATACGTCTTGGTTCCATATATCTCATACTCATGGG
>DPSW01000005.1:476-7085 GCA_003527145.1 Clostridiaceae bacterium
GGAACAGGGCTTTGGGGGATCAGAGTGCCTTTCACTTTGGTAGTAGTCTACTTGCTCAAGCTTCCCATAATAGGCATTTGGGTGGTTATGAGCATAGATCTGGCATTCCGCTTTTTATTCAATCTTGTCCTTTACAAAAGAAAAAATATATATGATAAGGCTTTGTTGTAAATTAAGAGGTTCACCATATTTTTAGGAGGTAACAGTCTATGCCTGATATTGCAGCATTTTTATCCTATGTCCTAGTGACAACCTTCACACCGGGGCCTAATACCATCATGTCCATGTCAAATGCAAGCCGATATGGCTTTAAGAAGAGCATAAGGTTTATCACCGGCATAATATGCGGTTTTTTTATTATCTTTGTCTTGAGCAGCATCTTCAGCATAGCTCTCTACAGACTGATCCCGTCCGTCAAATCGGCTATGACCGTGATTGGCGCTGCATATATAATGTGGCTTGCGTGGAAAACCTATAAAAGCAAACCCCATAGCATAGACGAAAACACCAAAAGTACAAACACCTTCATGGCCGGATTATTGCTGCAGTTTGTAAATATAAAACTTATTCTTTATGCTATAACAACAGTTTCCACCTTCATCGTGCCATATTATAAATCCCCGCTGGTTCTCATAAGCTTCTGTGCACTGCTGACCTTTATAGGCTTTCTGGCTAATTGCAGCTGGGCACTGTTCGGCGCTGCGTTTCAAAAATTTCTTGCGAAAAATGACAGGGTGGTAAATGCTGTTATGGCGCTATTGCTTGTCTATTGTGCGATTAAATTATTTTTTTAATTTATATTGCAAAAACAAGAGGTCAGCCCCTGATCTTCGTTCCGCAGTAGGGGCAGTATTCATAATCGGCCTCTACTGCTTTTCCGCAATGTCCGCATATATTTGAGGCCGAATGGGTATGTCCTGTTTCAACAGGCCGCAAGTCCCAATATGAGATATCAATATTCTCTCCTCTTTCGATCCCTTTTCCCTTCTCTTGCGGAATTTCATACAATGAGCTGCAGCCGCTGCATATCACATAATATTTTGCATTCCATTTAAAAATAGGTATGAAAAAGAAATGAAAAAAGTTAAAGGTTTTTATCAGCTTTCCTCCCGATCCCTTATCACAATTTCTGCAAGGTACATCATTCAAATATTTTATTTCTTCCTGTTTATTTTGTATGCCAAATACTCCGATAAAAAACATATATTCCTCCGCAAATCATTAGTTATCTATTATTCTATTATACCACGCTGCTGCATATATAGGGTATTCGGATAGAATCCCAGCTTCCTGTAAAAGTTTATCGTCGATTCGTTCTCCTGGGATACTGTGACTCCTATCACTTTACAACCCTTTTCCTTCATCCAGTTTACATGCCCGGCTGCAAGCTTCGTCCCAATTCCGCTGCCTCTTTTGGCTGCATCGACATGCATGGATTCAAGCTCTCCCTTTCCATCCACTGCTGTTGATATACAATATCCTACATATTCATCGCCGCTTCTGGCTACGGTTATTTTTATTGTATCCTTGCTAAACACGCTGAAAGCTTTGATCCTCTGCTCAAAATTGATAGAACGGTATGATTCCTTGAAATACTCGGAGGTATTCTCGTGGTACTGCCGATTCTTTTCCCAGAGGTCTTTGATGATTTCAACCTCATCATAGGAAATATCAAAAATCTTGACCATAGTTATCTTCATTCCTCTTTTCTCATATTTCTTCGCTCTGCTGCTTCACCGATGCTATCATATATGCCTAAATTTTACCATATATATTGGCCTTTTGTATATAATCAATTATTCCATATGTAAAATCGGAGGCGGTTCTTTTTATTACACATGCCATATGCGATAAAAAGAACCGCCTCCGATGCTGCAATCCTGTATCTGCACTACCTCTTCACTGATCCCTTCATATTAATCTGCTATCTTTTCAATTTGTCGGGCATTTTGGGCTGATGCAATACCCAGTAGCAGCATGTTCCTGCAGAAGTCTNNTGTTTTCCCTTCATTGTAATCCCTCCTCTCCACTTTATTTTTACTTTTGCCTATAGCATGATGCTAAAGGCAGAAGGGTCAACGACTCAAATAAAACTGACAGAGAAGCTATGCTGCAGTATCTATATAGCTTTATATTTATGAAATATGCTGTGACGATAATGATGATTTGTATGGTTATCGCATAGATGCTCCTCTTTCTGTAAATTCCATGCTCTCTTTTGCTCAGAGTTCTATTAGGATTATCCACAGGAGCATATCGTATGATGAGTAGAAATGATATGGCTAATGCAACGGATATTATATAGAAGCTTAGGTATGAAGGAATACTGCTTCCTGCCCAGATAATCAGCATCATAGACGCGGCTGTAGCTATAAAGCATTTCATATAGGTGTCGAGATGCAACCCTCCGGCATTGATTCTCATAAAGCCGAAAGCTGTTAGGAATATTACTGCCTCTATTACTTTTTTGAACATCACTGCTATAAATATCAATCCAAAGGCTTTGATTATTGTAGAAACCATCAGCTGAAGCCCATAATACTATATATCATGATCCTCGCTTTGGATTATACCGGCATCCAATATTTTTTGAGCAACAATGCCTGAAATATCATCAATCATAGCATCACCCAAATCTATTTATATTCTTACATGCACTATATCAAATTGCTGTCCCAATGTGAATGCTTTATGCATAAGCAGTCGTTTAAATGTCATATTTGACACGAGCCTCGTTTGCTTAGGTCTTTAAAATCTTGTTGATGTATTTCCTTATATCCTCTACTTCTTTTTTTATAGATTCAACAGTGTTTAGCTTTAGAGTAAGTTCAGAAATCAATTCCTGATATCTTTCCTCCCTTTGCTGTTGCTTAGAATCCCTTCTTTCTTGTGCCTTTAAGATGTAAAATATAAGCACCACTGCCAGCACAGCCCAAAATCCTTGAGATGAGGCGGCTTTAATAACATCACTTTCCATATTCTCACCTCCTATCTGCCAAGTATTTATTTAGAGCTTCTAAGCCACCTTATCACCTGTTTCTATTCCCCCCTTTCTTGAACAAAACTTCATTCAGCGTTTAAATTTTGCCTGCTTATACCACAGCATGGAAAAGAGCACTTGATCTGTAATTGAAATATACCAAAATTCGGCACCTTTTTAAATAGCTTGTGCATGACAGGTCGTTGAAATGTCATCATTGGACTCTCAAGGCTATAAAGATGATGAAGAGATAAGGAATTAAGCCTATTTTATTAATTGCTAAAAATGGTATAATGTAGTAAATGATATTATTTGTTCCTTTGCTCAACGGTGTGATCTGGGGGGATTTGCATGCCAATCAATATATTTTTATGTGATGATGACCTGGTTCAGTTGGAAACGCTTACTTCCTTCATCCATAGTATATTCAGCAAAGGTGAAATTGCAATAACACAAGCAACAAGCGGTGAGGAGCTTTTGAGCAAAATTGATGCCGTAAAGCCGGATACGGTTATATTAGATATTGAGATGAAAGGTTTGAATGGCATACAGACAGGTTTCCTTCTAAGGGAAAAATTTAAGGATTTGATAATAGTATTCATAACCGGGTTTAAGGAATACGCCTTTGATGCATTCAGTGTAAAATCTTTTGATTATATAATAAAGCCGGTCACCTTTAACCAGTTTAAAATGCTCATGGATGATATAATCATACGGCTCGATCAGATAAGGGCCTATAATGAGAAGAGCCAAACCTTGGTTATAGCCAGCAGGGATAAAAGTGCCGCCATCAGGTATGATGATATATTTTATTTTGAAAAATCGCTGAGGAAGGTCAGGATATACACCAAATGCGGGATTTATGAATATTACGGCACCTTCAAGGAGCTCATGGATAAATTGAATATGGACTTCTTTGTACAATGCCACCAGGGATATATAGTGAATATAAGCAAAATAAAAGAGATCAGGAAGGATGATCTCATATTAAATGAAATAAAGTCCTCAATATCCATGAGCCGCAAATATAAATCCGACGTAAGAGAAGCCCTATCCCGCCGGCTATTCTCTTAAGGGGGTTTATATAATGGATATATGGGGCTATATAGAATTCATGGTGAACATTATAGACGTATCCCTTCTGCTTTATTTTACATATATTATTCTTGGCAAGAGCAAGCTGCCATATAAAAGAGCCGCCGCTGCCATCATTTTGCAATCAACGATAAACACGATTCTAAACGGCTGCTTTGGTATAGGAAACCTGATAAGCTTTTCTTTGATGTATTTTTCCACTGGGGTCATCTATCATCTTCTGTTTGGATGGAGTTTGGTAAAAATATATATATGCAGCATCATCGGGCTGCTGATCATGGGCATCAGTGAAACGGCTGCTATGACCGCTGTATTATGTATCGGGAAAGCTTCGGCCTACTGGTTTTATCATCCGAATATCCATAGGATGACCGCGGTAATTTTATCAAAGGCTTTGAGCCTTCTTATCATCTATTCCAATAAAGACAGGTTCAAAAATATTGATAAAATAGAAGATATACGGCTATACCAATTTGCTTTGATAACGGGCTTTAATGTTTTAATCGGCTTTATCGCATTTTGGTTCTATAAATATACTTATATCACAAGAGGATATAAAAGCTGGTATATAATTCTTATGTCTCTGGCCTCGATTTCTTTCAGCGTAACTGTACTAAGCATTTTGAGAAAAATATCCGATCAATTGAAAAAAGAAACCGAGTGGAAGCTTAAGGAAAGGGAATTCGAGAGGCAGCGCTTTTATATCTCGGCCATCGAGGATATGCTGAGGCAGATAAAAGCTCAAAGGCATGATTTCAACCATCATATCAGCTGCATATACGGCCTTCTCCGCATGGGCAAAACAGATGAGGCTAAAGCCTATATGGAAAAGCTCACACAGTATTTATCCAGTTTCAATAATATCATCAGCGCAGGCGATCCCATAATATCCTCAATATTGAATGCTAAAATGGAAAAGGCTTATAAGGAGCACATAAAATGCGATATTGATATTTCAATACCGCATAAATTGAATTTGGAATTTTGGGTTATATCCATCGTATTGGGGAATCTGCTGGATAATGCTGTAGAAGCGTGNNNNTATAAGGCAAGATCATTTAATAATAAAGGTATCAAACAGCAAGGACAGGAAAATCATAATGCCCGAATCGAGTATAGACGAGAATTACAGCGCAAAAGAAGATAAGGCCAACCATGGCTTTGGATTGCCTAACATAAAAAAAACCGTTGAGAATATGAATGGCTTTATAGAAATCAAGGATATGGAAGATACCTTTGAAGTCGATATAGCTATTCCTTATTGACTATAGTTTTGTATTATATTTACTCATCTAAATCTATGATAATCTTTCTGCAATAAGTGCATTTATGACATTTCACTTCCGGCTGAGAGGAAAACCGGTTTTTATTAAGAACCTCTCCCTCAAGCTCCAATTCTGCCAATGTAGGTTTTTTAGTCTCCGGCAGCCATCTTAATGAATGGTTCACACCATAGCTTCCCCCATAAATAAACCCTGGGATAAGGCTTTTGCCGCAATATGGACAATCCATTTTTCTTCCTCCATTTCATAATGCTTATATGCTCATTTCACCCAATGATCAACCAATGCCTTTCTCCAAGAATGGCTGATACATCATCAATGCATGGTTTTCCGTTATGTACTCATCATCTATCTGATTGCCATTAACATCATAGCATTTCCTGCATATGATATTATGCCTCATGTATCCTCCCCAGTATTCATGGGTTATGGAATGCTCCTTCTCATACACCTTATACTTAAAATAAGGCTCTATTTCAGTTCTCCATTCCCCCGACAACTCTTCACCGGTTACTTTCAAGTGCAGTTGATAAATCTCATTTGTTCCATTATATATCTGCAGGTCCCTATAATTATATACACATGTGGCTCCGCTTCCGAAAGGTTGAGTTCTGTTAGAATCGGGAAAAACATCATAGCTGTGTCTATACCGCTCTATCACAGTCAATGGTGTATGCAATGTCATCCAGTATATAAGATTCGACAACTGGCATAAGCCCCCGCCTATTTCTGCTTTATAGCCGCCGTAAAAAAGTGCCATTCCTTCTACATAGCCCTTGTTTTTGGCAGGCTTGCCTATCAGCTTCCAATAAGAGAATATTTCATTTGGCTTGATAACTATGTTATTGAGACGCTTGACCGCTATATTCAAATTGATAATCNNCCACATGTCCACATCTTTTAGTTTCCTCAGCGTTGGAGTCTTGTGACTGAAATATATTTTAGGCAAAAGATTCTCATCCCTAGTTCGCGCATATTTCTTGGAACCAAAGTACCAATCAAAATATCTCCTATATGCATAATACTTCTTGCCAATATATATTCTGAATTTCGACCTGATTTTAGGCCTCATTGCCGATATGTTCTCTTTATAGTTCATGATAATCCCCCATTTTGCAAAGGCATGTCCACTTATATAGAGATAGAGAGCAGAGCTATGAATCATGCGCATTACCATCGTCCAATACAGATCATTCGCTCACAAACTGCTACCAATAATGAGGTTAGTAAATCGCTGCCGCCATTAGCACA